>NZ_JBTBFV010000002.1:0-240061 GCF_054786995.1 Mycobacterium sp. ZZG | reverse complement strand
GGCTGGTGGCCGCGATCGGAGCCACTCTGCCCGGTGCGGCCTGGCAGCGCTGCCGCACGCACTACACGACGAATCTGATGAGCGTCACACCGAAGGCGTCCTGGCCCTGGGTACGCACGCTGCTGCACTCGGTGTTCGATCAACCTGACGCGGAATCCGTTGCTGCACAATACGACCGGATTATCGACGCGCTCGCCGACAAGCTGCCCAAGGTGGCCGATCACCTCGAAGCGGCCCGACCGGACCTGTTGGCGTTCACCGCGTTCCCCAAGCAGATCTGGCGCCAGATCTGGAGCAACAATCCCCAGGAACGGCTCAACAAAGAGATCCGCCGCCGCACCGACGTCGTGGGCATCTTCCCCGACCGCAACGCTCTGATCCGCCTCGTGGGGGCCGTGCTGGCCGAACAACACGACGAATGGGCTGAATCCCGGCGCTACCTCGGCCTCGACGTCCTCAGCAAATCACGCGCCGTCAACGACACCCCGACCGAACAGGAGGCCACCCCCGCGGCACTGACCGCCTGAACCATTAACTCGAAGAATCACACGACAGCGTCGTACACCACGCCCATGGACTTGACCTACACCTGTCTACGTACATGCGAAGGTATGCGTGGTGGACGACGTGTGGGCCAGTGTCGGCAGCGACAACTTCAACCGCCGGTCCTGGACCCATGACAGCGAGCTGTCGTGCGCGGTGCTGGACGACGACGGCGTGTTCGCGCGGGATCTGCGGCTGCGGTTGCTGCGTGAGCACCTCGACCGTGCCGAGGACGGTAGCCAGGACGGCGGGCTGGCCGATCCACAGACCGCTGTCGCGGAGATCATCGCCTCGGCTGAGGCACTCGAAGACTGGCACAGGGCCGGGCGGCAGGGTCCGCGCCCGGCGGGCCGGCTGCGTCCGCACCGGCCCGAGCGGCTGAGCCGGTTGACCCGGCTGTGGGCGGGACCGGCCTACCGGATGTTCTACGACCCGGACGGGCGGAACTACCGCGACCGCGTCCGGGGCCGGTGGTGATCACACATTTGACACGCGTCCAGCGATTCCGCCGTGCGCTGGATGCGAGCTTCCTAGACTCGGCCGCATGAAGACCAACGCGGCGATTCTGTGGGAGTACGGCGGAGACTGGACGGTCGAGGAAATCGACCTCGATCCGCCGGGTGACGGTGAGGTGCTGGTGTCCTGGGAGGCCACCGGTCTGTGCCATTCCGACGAACACATCCGCACCGGCGATCTGCCCGCCCCGCTGCCCCTGATCGGCGGCCACGAGGGTGCGGGCATCGTCCGCGAGGTCGGTCCGGGCGTCGTCGGTCTCGCGCCGGGCGACCACGTCGTGGCGTCGTTCCTGCCCGCCTGTGGGCGGTGCCGGTTCTGCTCGACCGGCCATCAGAACCTGTGCGACCTCGGCGCGATGATCATGGCCGGCACCCAGCTCGACGGCACCTACCGCCGCCACATCGGCGGACAGGACGTCGGCGTGATGGCGCTCGTCGGCACGTTCTCCCAGTATGGGACCGTGCCGGAGGCGTCCATCGTCAAGATCGACGACGACCTGCCGCTGTCGCGGGCGTGCCTGCTCGGCTGCGGCGTCACCACCGGCTGGGGTTCGGCGGTCAACACCGCCGACGTCTCCCCCGGCGACACCGTCGTCGTCATCGGGCTGGGCGGCATCGGCAGCGGCGCGATCCAGGGCGCCCGGCTGGCCGGCGCCGAGAAGATCGTCGTCGTCGAACCGGTGGAATCGAAGCGGGACTTGGCATTCCGGTTCGGTGCCACACATTTCGTGACCTCGATGGAAGAGGCTACCGCGTTGGTCGCCGAGCTCACCCGCGGGGTGATGGCCGACTCGGCGATCCTGACCGTCGGTCTGCTGGAGGGCTCGATGCTCGAGGAGGCTGCCAACATCATCCGCAAGGGCGGGGCCGTGGTGATGACGGCGCTGTCGACGATGGCCGACAATCAGCCGACGCTGGGCATGATGATGTTCACGCTGTTCCAGAAGCGGCTGCTCGGCAGCCTCTACGGCGAGGCCAACCCGCGCGCCGACATCCCGCGGCTGCTGTCGCTGTACCGCGAGGGCAAGTTGCTGCTGGACGAGACCGTCACCCACGAGTACAAGCTGGCCGAGGTCAACGAGGGCTACGAGGACATGCGCTCCGGACGCAACATCCGCGGCGTGATCCTGCACGACCACTGAGCCCGCCGAAATCGCATTCCACGCGCGGATTTCGCGAAAAACGGCGCGTGGAATGCGATTTCGGCGTCAGCCGGCGAGGGCAGGGGTGCTGAATGGGTGGCTCGTGCGAGCCGCCAGATACTCCGGACGCGGGGTCTCGGCCCGGTACGGCGCCACCAGCCGGTTCTGCACCGAGTTGAACACCAGAAAGATGTTCGACCTTGGGTACGGCGTGATGTTCGAACCCGACCCGTGCATGATGTTGCAGTCGAACCACAGCGCGGTTCCCGCGGGCCCGGTGACCTGCTCGATGCCGTGCCGATCGGCCGCTGCGGTCAAGGTGGCGCGGCTCGGTACGCCGATCTCCTGCTTGACCAGTGACGACGCGTGATTGTCGCGGGGTGTGGCACCGACGCAGGGGTAGAACACCCGGTGTGACCCGGGCATCACCATCAACGAGCCGTTGTATGGAAAGTTCTGCGTCAGCGCGATCGAGCATGAGACCGCACGCATCTCGGGCATGCCGTCCTCGGCGTGCCAGGTCTCGAAATCGGAGTGCCAGTAGAAGCCGGTGCCGGTGAAGCCGGGCATCATGTTGATGCGCGCCTGATGCAGATAGACGTCGCTACCCAGTAGCTGACGGGCGACGGGAAGCACGGTGTCGAGGGTGACGACCTCGCCGATCAGGTCGCTGAACAGGTGCGGCTGGAACACCGACCGGATGCTGCCACCGGGCTCGCGGATGATCCGTGGGTCCTGCCCGTCCGATGTCGCCGCAACGCGGTCGAGTTCTGCGGTCAACGCCGGCAGCCAGGCCGCCTCCACGGTGTCGGACCGCACCAGATAGCCGTTGCGCGCCATGGACTGCAGATCGGATTCGGCGAGCGGGCCGTGGGCCGATGTACCCCAGACCGTCGGCTCCGCGCGCGTGATCGGGTCGATCTGCTCATCGAGCCGGGTGGGGTACCGGTCTGCGCTCTGCGAGGGATGCTCGGAACTCAACTCGCCCGCACCGCCGGGGGGTAGGCGCCGTTCTCGTCGTGGACCTCCTGGCCGGTGACGGGCGGGTTGAACACACATAGCATGCGCATCGTGGTCTCACAGGTGACCCGGTGCCGCTCATGACCGTTGAGCAGATACATGGTGCCGGGCCGCAAGGGATACACCTCGCCGGTCTCATGATCGGTGAGCGTGCCTGTGCCCTCCACGACCCAGACGGCCTCCACATGGTGCTGATAGTGGAACTCGCTCACCGAGTTCGCGTCGATGGTGGTCTCGTGAAACGAGAACCCGACGCCGTCGTCGGCCAGGATGATCCGCTTGGACCGCCAATGCTTGGCTGCCACATCGCGATTCGTCCCGGTGATCTCGTCAGTGGTGCGGACGATCAACGGTCTGCACGCTCCTTCCTGTAGATGGTTCGGCGGTCGTTCAGGCGACGGTCACCGCGATCGACTCGGCGAGGATGTCGATGCCTGTGTCCAGCTCCTCTTCGGATGTCGTCAGCGGGGGTAGTAGCTTGATCACCTCGTCGGACGGACCGCTGGTCTCCATCAGCAGGCCCCGCTCGAACGCGGCGGCGCACGCCGCACCCGCCAACGCCGCATCCTCGAACTTCAGCCCCTGGGCCAACCCGCGCCCACGGGCACTGATGCCCGGGTGGCTCGCGGCGATACCGTCGAGCCGCTCTCGAACCCGCTGACCTTTGGCCAGTGTGTCCTCGACGAACGTTTCGGTCTCCCAGTAGGTTTCGAGCGCTTTGGCGGCGGTGACGAAAGCCGGGTTGTGGCCCCGGAAGGTCCCGTTGTGCTCACCGGGAGCCCATACGTCGAGTTCGCGGCGGAACAGGGTCAGCGCCATCGGCAGTCCATAACCGCTGATCGACTTCGACAGCGTGACGATATCGGGGACGATACCGGCCTCTTCGAAGCTGAAGAACGGACCTGTCCGCCCGCACCCCATCTGGACGTCGTCGACGATGAGCAGGATCTCACGACGCTGACACAACTCGGCCAGCCCGCGCAGCCACTCCACCCGCGCCACGTTGAGACCGCCTTCGCCCTGCACGGTTTCGACGATGACGGCAGCCGGTCGATTCAGGCCGCTGCCGGAGTCGTCGAGCACACGCTCGAACCAATGGAAATCCTCCGTGACCCCGCCGAAGTAGTTGTCGTACGGCATCGGCGTCGCATGGACCAGTGGGATTCCGGCACCGGCGCGCTTCATCGAGTTGCCGGTGACCGACAAAGCCCCGAGCGTCATTCCGTGAAATGCGTTGGTGAAACTGATGATCGACTCGCGGCCGGTCACCTTGCGGGCGAGTTTGAGCGCTGCCTCGACCGTGTTCGCCCCGGTCGGTCCCGGGAACTGCACTTTGTAGTCGAGTCCGCGCGGCCGCAGGATCAGCCGCTCGAACGTCTCGAGGAAGCGGGTCTTGGCTTCGGTCGCCATGTCCAGCGAGTGCACGATCATGTCGCTGGACAGGTAATCGAGCAGCGGCTCCTTGAGGATCGGATTGTTGTGTCCGTAGTTCAAAGCCCCTGCGCCGGCGAAGAAATCAAGATAGCGGCGACCGGAGGTGTCGGTCACCCACGATCCCTGGGCGGTAGCCATGGTGGCCGGCCAGCCGCGGCAGTAGCTGCGAACCTCCGATTCGACGGAGCTGTACACCGCTGGGAGATCGGGTTCTTCGGTACGGACGATGGTGGCTGGAGTTGACATGTGTCCTTTCGGTGGTGGTCAGTCGACCAGGGGTGTCGCGAGCGGACCGATTCGCAGAAGTGGCTCGTCCTCGTGGTTTCCGCCGGAATCGAGTTGAGCAGAGGTGAAGTGGGGTTGTTCGACGATACGGACGCCGTGCCGCCTGGCGAATGCGCCGAAGAAGGCCCGCGAGGCCGCGTTGTCCGGTGACACGGTGGCCTCGACAGTGACCGGATGACCATGGCGGTCACGCCGCACCCTGTCGACCAAGGTGTCCAGCATGACGCCGGCCAGTCCGGTATCGCGCGCGGAAGCGGCGACGGCGACCTGCCAAACGAATAGGACGTCGGGCCGGGCTGGGGGAAAGTAGGCGGTGATCAAACCGCAGAGATCGCCGTCCCGGTCCGCCACTATCGTGGTGTCGGCAAAGTCCGTGGCCATCAGCAGATAGGTGTACGTCGAGTTCACATCGAGCACGCCGGTGTCGGCAACAAGACCGTGCATCGCGATCGCGTCCCGATCAGACGGTCGCCGAAGAAAACGGGCCCATGAATTGCTGCGTACCACAGCGCTTTTCGCAGCGGTTGTCCACGTGCGCGGCGCAAGGTCTGCGCCAGGCGGCACAGGTATGTTCACTTTTGAGATCACCACCGAACAGAGTTTTCGTGCGTCATCAGTTACGTCATCGGTGCTCCGACCGTATTCCGGCAAAGGTTTGACGCGCAAGCCTCCGATGGCCGCCCAGATACGGAATCCCATTCCCGCTGCGGCGCGCTGACGGCGGCGTTTCCGCCCATCAGCAGCTCACAGCGCCTTCTCAGCTGTGATCAAATCGTTACCTTGGCTCCGGCGCGGTGATCCATCTCACAAGACAGCGCGAGACGAACGAGCACGCCTTTACCGGCGTGGCGCCACGGTTACCTGATCTTCAGAGTCGTTCGATGATCGTGACGTTCGCGGTGCCGCCGCCCTCACACATCGTCTGCAGGCCGTAGCGCCCGCCGGTGCGCTCCAGCGTGTTCAGCATCGTGGCGAAAAGCTTTGCGCCCGTGGCGCCGAGCGGATGGCCGAGGGCGATCGCGCCACCGTTCGGGTTGACCTTATCCGGGTCGGCCTTGGTCTCCTTAAGCCAGGCCTGTACGACCGGCGCGAACGCCTCGTTGATCTCGACGGTGTCGATGTCGTCGATCGACAGCCCGGTCTTGTCGAGCGCGTAGCGGGTGGCCGGGATAGGGCCGGTGAGCATGAACACGGGATCGGCGCCGCGGGCGCTGATGTGGTGGATGCGCGCGCGAGGTTTGAGGCCGTGCTCCTTGACCGCCTTCTCAGAGGCGAGCAGCACGGCGCTGGCGCCGTCGGAGATCTGGCTCGCCATCGCCGCGGTCAGCCGTCCCCCGTCGACGAGGGTCTTCAGGCCCGCCATCTTCTCCAGCGAGGTGTCACGCGGGCCCTCGTCGATCGCGAAGCTGCCGCCGTCCACGTCGACCGGGATGATCTCGTTCTCGAAGTGGCCCGCCCGGATCGCGGCCTGCGCGCGCTGGTGGCTGGTCAGTGCGAACTGCTCCATGTCCTCACGGGAGATGTCCCACTTCTCGGCGATCATCTCGGCGCCGCGGAACTGCGAGATCTCCTGGTCCCCGTAACGGTGCAGCCAGCTCTTGGATTCGTTTGTCGGAGAAGTGAATCCGAACTGCTCGCCGACGATCATCGCGGAGCTGATCGGGATCTGGCTCATGTTCTGCATTCCGCCGGCGACGATCAGATCAGCGGTGCCCGACAGGATCGCCTGTGCACCGAACGAGATCGCCTGCTGGCTGGAACCACATTGGCGGTCGACGGTCACACCGGGCACTTCTTCCGGGTAGCCGGCGGCGAGCCAGGACAGCCGCGCGATGTTGCCGGCCTGCGGGCCGATTGCGTCGACGCAGCCGGCGACGACGTCGTCAACGGCGGCCGGGTCGACGTCGTTGCGCGCGAACAGGCCGCGCCATCCCGCCGCACCGAGATCGACCGGATGCATGCCGGCCAGCGACCCGTTGCGCTTGCCGATCGCGGTGCGTACAGCGTCGATGACATACGCCTCAGCCATTGCTGCTCTCCTTGCTTGTTGGCCCGGCGGTTATCCCGCCGAGAACGATCGAAAGGTACTGCTGGCCCACCTCTTGCGCGGTCAACGGTCCGCCGGGCTGGTACCAGCGGACCGACACCCAGGTGGTATCGCGGATGAACCGGTACACCAGGTCGACGTCGACGTCAGGCCGGAAATAACCCTCGGCGATACCCTGGGTGAGCACGTCGACCCACATTTTGCGCTGCTCTTTGTTGCGTTCCTCGACATAGCTGAACCGCTCGTGTGAGGACAACCGTTTCGCCTCGTCTTGATAGATCACCACCTCGGCATGCCGGGTCGCGATGGCCTCGAACGACGCCATGAACAAGCCCTTGAGACGCTCCAGGGGGTTGGACTCGGTTTCGATGATCTGCTGATAGCGCGCGAACAGCCAGTCCAGGAAGCCGCGCAGCACCTCGTCGACCATCTCCTCCTTGGACGAGAAGTGGTGGTAGAGGCTGCCCGACAGGATCCCGGCCGAGTCGGCAATGTCACGCACGGTGGTGGCGCGCAGGCCGCGCTCGGCGAACATCGTCGCGGCGAGCGCGAGCAGCTCGTCGCGACGGGTATTGGCCTGCGGGGCCTGTTCACCGCTCATGCGCGCTGGCTCGACACCGAGATCACCTCGCCGGTCAGGTAACTGGAGTAGTCACTCGCCAGGAACGCGATGGTGGCCGCGACCTCCCACGGCTCGGCGGCGCGGCCGAACGCCTCACCCTCGGCGAGCCGGTCCAGCAGCTCGGAACTGCTGGTCTTCTCCAGGAACTTGTGCCGGGCGATGCTGGGCGACACCGCGTTGATGCGCACCCCGTACTCGACGGCCTCGATTGCACTGCAACGAGTCAGGGCCATCACACCGGCCTTTGCCGCGGCGTAGTGGGACTGGGAATGCTGTGCGCGCCAACCCAGCACGCTGGCATTGTTGACGATCACGCCGCCGTGCGGTGCGTCGCGGAAGTAGCGCAACGCGGCGCGCGTCGCACGCATCACCGACGTCAGCGTCACGTTGAGCACACGGTCCCATTCATCGTCGGTCATGTCGATGACCGGGGTCTGGCCACCCAGACCGGCGTTGTTGACCAGAACGTCGAGCCGGCCGGCCTTTTCCACCGTGGAGCTGATCAGCGCGTCGACGGCTTCGGTGGAGGTGACGTCGCAGACCACCGAGTCGACCTTGCCCAGCCCGAGCGCGGCGAGTTCGTCACGCGTCTGCCCCAGCCGGCGTTCGTGATAGTCGGACACGACGACGTCGGCGCCTTCGAGCAGTGCGCGCCGCGCCGTCGTCGACCCGATGCCGGTGCCCGCGGCGGCGGTCACCAACACTACCTTGCCCTTGAGCAGGCCGTGGCCCTCGATCTCGGGGGGCGCGACAGAAAGATCGGTCATGAACCTTTGGCCTCCCGGGGCAGTCCGAGCACCCGCTCGGCGATGATGTTGCGCTGAATCTCGTTGGATCCGCCGTAGATGGTGTCCGAGCGGGAGAACAGGTACAGCCGCTGCCATTCGCTGAACTCGCCGTCGGGCAGCGTCAGCCCGGCCACCCCCTGGACGTCCATCGCGATCTCGCCGAGCTCGCGATGCCAGTTCGCCCACAACAGTTTCGACACTGAGTCTTTTCCGGCGGCCGATGCCGCCCCTTCGACATCCATGGTCGCCAGCGCGTACGAGCGCATCGCCTTCAGACCCGCCCACGACCGGGTCAGCCGCTCCCGGATCAGTGGGTCGTCAGCCGCGCCGGTGCGCTTGGCCAACTCGACGAGGTTGGAATGCTCACGCGCATAACGGATCTGCTGACCGAGTGTGGATACACCGCGCTCGAACGTCAGTGTCCCCATGGCCACCCTCCACCCGTCGCCGGGCTCGCCCACCACGAGGTCGGCGTCGGTGCGGGCGTCGTCGAAGAACACCTCGTTGAACTCGGAGTCGCCGGTGAGCTGGATGATCGGGCGGATCTCGACGCCGGGCTGGTCCAGCGGAACCAGCAGATAGGACAGGCCGGCGTGCCGCTTGGAGCCCTTCTCGGTGCGGGCCACCACGAAGCACCACTGAGCCCAGTGCGCGAGCGACGTCCAGACCTTCTGTCCATTGATGACCCACTGATCGCCGTCGAGTGCCGCGGTGGTGGACACGTTGGCCAGGTCGCTGCCGGCGCCCGGCTCGGAGTAACCCTGCGACCACAGTTCGGTGACGTCGAGAATCTTCGGCAGGAATCGCTTCTGTTGTTCGGGGGTGCCGTACGCGATCAGTGTCGGGCCGAGCAACTCCTCGCCGAGGTGGTTGACCTTGTCGGGGGCGTTGGCCTTGGCGTACTCCTCGTAGAACGCGACGCGGTGCGCCACCGACAGACCACGGCCGCCGTGCTCTTCAGGCCACCCCAGACAGGTCAGCCCCGCGGCGGCCAGATGACGGTTCCACGCCAGCCGCTCCTCGAAGGCCTCATGCTCGCGGCCGGGGCCGCCCAGACCCTTCAGCGCGGCGTAGTCACCGACCAGATTCTCGGCGAGCCAGTCGCGGACCTCAGCCCTGAACTCCTGGACCTCTATCACCCCTGTAGGGTAGCCTACCAAGCACTTGCTTGGGTAGCCGATCCCTAGAGGAGCATCGATGACGACCGCCGGTGGGCAGGAGCGCAGCGACCGGGAAAGGGACCGGCGGCGGACCACTCCCGCGGCTCTCGATCGGATCGCGCGGGAGCTTCCCGACCACGACGCGGTGGTGGCGGGCGGCCCTCAGGCCAGGACGCTGACATTCTCCGAACTGCGCGCCGAGGTCCGCCGGGCCGCCGCGGCGATGATCGATCTGGGCATCAAACCGGGCGACCGGGTGGCGATCTGGTCGCCGAACACCTGGCACTGGGTGGTCGCGTGCCTGGCCATTCACCACGCCGGCGGCGTCCTGGTCCCGCTCAACACCCGCTACACCGCCACAGAGGCCGAAGACATCCTGTCGCGCACCGGTGCGCCGTTGCTGTTCGCCTCCGGGGAGTTCCTCGGCGCGGACAAGGCCGGTTCGGTAGACCGTGACGCGGTGCCCGCGCTGCGCCACGTGGTGCGGATCCCGATCGAGAAGGACGACGGGTCCTGGCATGAGTTCATGGGTCGGGGGACCGACATGGATGCGGTCGACGAGCGCGTCGCGGCGGTCGCCGACGACGACGTCTCCGACATCCTGTTCACCTCGGGCACCACCGGCCGCAGCAAGGGTGTGCGCTGCGCACACCGGCAGTCGCTCGACGCGTCGGCGGCGTGGGCGGCGTGCGGTGAGGTGTCCAGCTCCGACCGCTACCTGTGCATCAACCCGTTCTTCCACAACTTCGGTTACAAGGCCGGCATCCTGGCCTGCCTCCAGACCGGCGCCACCCTGTTCCCGGAGCTGACATTCGACCCCGAGAACACGATGCGTGCCGTGGAGCAGCACGGCATCACCGTGCTGCCCGGTCCGCCGACGATCTACCAGACGCTGCTTGACCACCCGAAGCGTGCCGAATACGACCTCAGCTCACTGAGATTCGCGGTGACGGGGGCCGCGACCATCCCCGTCGTGTTGATCGAGCGGATGCAGAACGAACTCGACATCGACATTGTGCTCACCGCGTACGGGCTGACCGAGGCGGCGGGTTTCGGGACGATGTGCCGCGCCGACGACGACGCGGTGACCGTCGCGACGACCTCGGGGCGCCCGATCGCGGATTTCGAACTGCGCATCGGGAATCAGGGCGAGGTCTTGCTGCGCGGACCCAACGTGATGCTGGGTTACCTCGACGACCCGGAAGCGACCGCGGTGGCGATCGACGCCGAGGGGTGGCTGCACACCGGCGACGTCGGAGAGCTCGACGACGCAGGCAACCTGAAGATCACCGACCGGCTCAAGGACATGTACATCTGCGGCGGCTTCAACGTCTACCCCGCCGAGATCGAGCAGGTGCTCGCGCGCCTGGACGGGGTCGCCGAGGCTGCGGTGATCGGGGTACCCGACGAGCGCCTCGGCGAGGTCGGAAAGGCGTTCGTGGTCCTCAGGCCCGGCGTCACCCTGGATGAGAAGACCGTCATCGCCTACACGCGGGAGCATCTCGCGAACTTCAAGACCCCGCGAAGCGTCGAATTCCTCGACGCGCTTCCACGCAACCCGGGCGGCAAGGTGGTCAAGCCACTGCTGCGCGAACACAGTGAGAGGGCCTGAGTTGGACCTGACCTTCGACGACGCCACGTCCGAATTCCAGGCCGAGGTGCGCGAGTTCCTGGCCGCGAACCGGGATGCGTTCCCGACCAAGTCGTACGACACCGCCCAGGGGTTCGAGCAGCACCGCCGCTGGGACAAGGCGCTTTTCGACGCCGGCCTGTCGGTGATCACCTGGCCGGCCAAGTACGGCGGACGGGATGCATCGCTGCTGCAGTGGATCGTCTACGAGGAGGAGTACTTCCGCGCCGGTGCGCCGGGCAGGGCCAGCGCCAACGGCACCTCGATGTTGGCGCCCACACTGTTCGCACACGGCACCGAGGAACAGCTGGACCGCATCCTGCCGAAAATGGCCAGCGGCGAGGAGATCTGGGCGCAGGCGTGGTCGGAGCCGGAATCCGGCAGCGACCTGGCCTCGCTGCGTTCGACAGCGACCAGGACCGACGGCGGCTGGCTGCTCAACGGGCAGAAGATCTGGAGTTCACGCGCAGTGTTCGGTGAGCGGGCCTTCGGCCTGTTCCGTTCCGACCCGCAGGCCCAGCGTCACAAGGGTTTGACCTATTTCATGTTCGACCTGAAGGCCGACGGCGTCACGGTCCGCCCGATCGCACAGCTGGGCGGCGACACCGGGTTCGGAGAGATTTTCCTCGACGAGGTCTTCGTTCCCGACCGGGATGTGATCGGCGGGGTGCACGACGGCTGGCGTGCCGCGATGAGCACGTCGAGCAACGAGCGCGGCATGTCGCTGCGCAGTCCGGCCCGCTTCCTGGCCCCTGCGGAACGCCTTGTCGCACAGTGGAAAGACAACCCCGACCCGGCGTTCACCGATCGGGTGGCCGATGCGTGGATCAAGGCGCAGGCCTACCGCCTGCACACTTTCGGCACCGTCACCCGGGTCAGTAACGGCGGTGAGCTGGGCGCAGAGTCGTCGATCACCAAGGTGTTCTGGTCCGAGCTCGACGTCGCGCTGCACCAGACCGCGCTGGACCTGCGCGGGGCGGACGGTGAGCTCGTGGATTCGGTGACCGAGGGTCTGCTCTTCGCACTCGGCGGACCGATCTACGCCGGCACCAACGAGATCCAGCGCAACATCATCGCCGAGCGGCTCCTGGGCCTGCCCCGAAAGTAGACGAACGTGAATTTTGAGATCGACGAACAGCAGCGCGATTTCGCCGCGAGCATCGACGCCGCGCTGGGCGCTGCCGATGTGCCCGCCGCGGTGCGGGCCTGGGGTGACGGCGATACCACACCCGGTCGCAAGGTATGGACCCAACTCGGCGAGCTGGGTGTGACCGCGCTGATGGTGCCCGAAAGATTCGACGGCATCGATGCCCATCCGGTGGACCTCGTGGTGGCACTGGAGCGTCTCGGCCGGTGGAACGTGCCGGGGCCAGTCGCCGAGTCGATCGCGGTGGCTCCGGCGCTCCTCGCCGGCCATGAGGACTGGGCCGAGCGCAGCTCCGCGTTGGCCGCCGGCGAGCTGATCGCCACCGTCGCCGCGCCGCCTCTGGTCCCCCGGGCCGTGAACGCCGACAGCGCGGGGCTCGTTCTGCTGGCCGAGGACGGCTCGGTCAGCGACGCGTCGGTGGGCGCCGAACACGCGTCGGTGGACCCGAGCCGGAAGCTGTTCGATGTCAGCGCGTCCGGTGAGGCGAAAGCCGCCGACGTGTCCCGCGCATTCGAGCTCGGCGCGCTCGCGACCTCGGCTCTGTTGGTGGGGGCGGCACAGGCGATGCTGGACGCGTCGGTGGCGTACGCCAAGCAACGCAGCCAGTTCGGCACGGTGATCGGCACCTATCAGGCCATCAAGCACAAGCTGGCCGACGTACTGATCGCCGTCGAGCTGGCCCGGCCGCTGGTGTACGGCGCGGCACTGTCACTCGCCGACGGATCGGCGGACACCGCGCGCGACGTGAGCGCTGCCAAGGTGGCGGCCGCGGACGCCGCCCTGCTGTCGGCGCGGTCGTCGTTGCAGACCCACGGGGCAATCGGTTTCACCCAGGAGCACGATCTGTCGCTGCTGCTGCTGCGGGTTCAGGCACTGCGTCCGGCGTGGGGCGACCCGACATGGCACCGGCAGCGAGTCTTGGAGGCACTGACCAAATGAGCGAAGAACGTGATCTGCTGCGCGACACCGTCGCCGCGCTCGTCGGCAAGCATGCCTCGCCGGAGGCGGTCCGCAACGCCGCCGCGTCCGAGCGGGGCTACGACGAGTCGCTGTGGAGGATGCTCTGCGAACAGGTTGGAGCCGCCGCGCTGGTGGTTCCCGAGGAGCTCGGCGGCGCCGGAGGCGAATTGGGCGATGCCGCAGCAGTTCTCGAAGAGCTGGGGAAGGGTCTGGTGCCGACGCCGCTGCTCGGCACCACGCTCGCGGAACTGGCGCTGCTCTCGGTCGACGAGCCGGACGCCGATCTCCTGGAGGGGCTTGCCGAGGGGTCGGCGATCGGGACGGTCGTCTTCGACCCCGGGTATGTGATCAACGGTAACGTCGCCGATGTCGTGATCGCAGCCGACGGCCAGACGCTGACCCGTTGGACGTCGTTCACCGCCACGCCCGCGGTGGCCATGGACATCACGCGGCCGCTGGCCTCCGTCGAGGCCGGCGACACGGCACCGCTGGGTGCCGATCCCGGGCTGGCCGACACGGCGGCCATCCTGCTGGCCGCCGAACAGGTCGGCGCCGCGACCCGCTGTCTTGAGCTCACCGTGCAGTACACCAAGGACCGCGTGCAGTTCGGCAGGCCGATCGGCAGTTTTCAGGCGCTCAAGCATCGGATGGCCGACCTCTTCGTGGCCGTGCAGTCGGCCAAGGCCGTGGTCGACGAAGCGGTGTCCGAGCCGACCCCGGCCGCTGCGACGTTGGCGCGGCTGGCGGCGAGCGAGGCGTTCTGCAAGGTCGCGGCCGAGGCCGTCCAGATGCACGGCGGCATCGCGATCACCTGGGAGAGCGACATCCAGCTGTATTTCAAACGCGCGCACGGCAGTGCCGCGCTGCTGGGACCGCCGAGGGAGCAGCTCCACCGGCTCGAAGCCGAGGTGTTCTAGCCTGGCGAGGTGACTCCTTCGCTGCGATCGGGTATCCCGCCCTTCTATGTGATGGACGTGTGGCTGGCCGCAGCCGAACGCCAGCGCACCCATGGTGACCTGGTGAATCTGTCGGCCGGCCAGCCCAGCGCCGGGGCTCCGTCGGCGGTCCGCGACGCGGCCGTCGCGGCGTTGCACCGCAACGATCTCGGCTACACCGTCGCGCTGGGCATTCCTGAGCTGCGCGCCGCCATCGCCGATTCGTACTCGACGCGGCACGGACTCGCGGTCGATCCCGGCGACGTCGTGGTGACGACCGGGTCGTCGGGCGGGTTCCTGCTGGCGTTTCTGGCCTGCTTCGACGCAGGGGACCGGGTTGCCATCGCCAGCCCCGGCTACCCGTGTTACCGCAACATCCTGTCGGCGCTGGGCTGCGAGGTCGTCGAGCTGCCCTGTGGGCCCGAGACGCGGTTCCAGCCGACGCTGCAGATGCTGCAGGACCTCGCTCCTCCGGTGGCCGGCGTCATCGTGGCCAGCCCGGCCAACCCGACCGGCACGGTGATCGCGCCCGAGGAACTCGCGGCGATCGCGTCGTGGTGCGAGTCTTCGGGGGTGCGCCTGATCAGCGATGAGGTGTACCACGGGCTGGTCTATCCGGGTGCGCCGCAGACCAGCTGCGCATGGCAGACTTCTCGGGAATCCGTTGTGGTGAACAGTTTCTCGAAGTACTTCGCGATGACGGGGTGGCGCCTCGGTTGGCTGCTCGTACCGGACGAGCTCAAACGTGCGGTGGACCGCCTGACCGGCAACTTCACCATCTGCCCACCCGCACTGCCGCAGATCGCCGCCGTGTCGGCGTTCACTCCCGAAGCCGTCGCCGAAGCCGAATCGCTGCTGCACGGCTACGCCGCCAACCGCGCGCTGTTGCTGGACGGTCTACCGAAGATCGGCATCGACCGGCTGGCCCCTGCCGACGGCGCTTTCTACGTGTACGCCGACGTGTCTGATCTGACCACCGACTCGTTGTCGTTCTGTTCGAAGTTGTTGGACGACACCGGGGTTGCGATCGCGCCGGGAGTCGACTTCGACACCGTGCGCGGCGGAGCCTTCGTGCGACTGTCGTTCGCCGGTCCGTCCTCGGACCTCGACGAGGCGCTGCGCCGCATCGGGGCATGGCTGGCCTGAGGCCCGCAACTGCGCGGGCGCCGCTGCTGGCCGCCGGTTTCACGACCGCGTTCGGCGCGCACGCCGTCGCGGGCACCCTCGGCACCACCACGACGGGTACAGCGGCTTCGCTGCTGACGCTCGGTGCGCTCCTGGCGATCTACGACGGCGCCGAAGTGGTGCTCAAACCGGTGTTCGGCTCGCTGGCCGATCGGATCGGGGCGCGCAAGGTGCTGATCGCCGGTCTGGTGATGTTCGCGACGGCCTCGGCGGCCTACGCGGTGGCCGACGACACCGCATGGCTGTGGGCGGGACGGTTCGGCCAGGGTATCGGCGCGGCGGCGTTCTCCCCCGCCGCGTCGGCGCTCGTGGCGATGCTCGCCCCGCCCGGCGGACACGGCGGCGCGTTCGGCACCTACGGCTCGTACAAATCCGTCGGCTACACCCTGGGGCCGCTGCTCGGCGGTGCCATCGTCGCGCTGGGCGGTATGCGCTCGTTGTTCGCCGTGATGGCCGTATTGGCGGCTGTCGTCGCGGTGTGGGCCGCCGTCGCGGTGCCGGTGGTGACGCCGCTGCCGCGGCCCCGGCAGACCCTACTCGACACGGTGCGCCGCTTCTCCGAATCATCGTTCGTGACACCGACACTCGCGCTGGCAGCCGCCACCGCGGCGTTATCGGTCGGGGTCGGGTTCCTGCCGGTGTTGGGCACTGCGGCCGGGCTGTCACCGGTCGTCACCGGGGCTGTCGTCTCGGTGCTGGCCCTTACCACCGCGATCGTGCAGCCCGCCGCCGGACGGGCTCTGGACGCGGGGCGCATCACCGTCACCGGGGGCATCACCAGCGGGATTGCGGTCACCGCGGTGGGTTTGGCGACCGCTTTGATCCCCGGTGTGGCGGGCCTTCTGTGCGCCGCGGTGGTCATCGGCGCCGGGTGCGGGCTGATCACTCCGCTGGCGTTCACCATGCTGGCGCGGTCGACACCGCAGGAGCGGCTGGGCCAGACCATGGGGGCCGCCGAGGTCGGCCGTGAATGCGGCGACGCGGCGGGCCCTCTCATGGTGGCGGCCATCGCCGCGGCGGCCGGGGTGCCGTGGGGCTTCATCGGGCTGGCGGCGGTCGTGGCGGTATCGGGGGTGGCGACCCGCGGAGTCAGTCGAGCTCGCGGCCGTACCGAACCTCTCTGACGGATGTATCGCCGATGACCTCGACGCGTGCCGCGCCGTCGAGTGCCGCCCGTCGGATTCATAGAACCTGGCACCTTCGTTGCGTTCCATGCCCAACAGCGTCGCTACATGGAAATCGCTGTCCATCAGGTGTTTCCGCGCTGCCACGACCAGCGCGCCGCCCAGACCCGACCGCGAGGATCGCACGGGGGCGGTCCGGCAGCATCCGGTCGAAGGTGTACCGGCCCGCCCGCTGATGATGATGGCGGCGACCCGGCCCGGTCTACACCGAGGAGTACATCTGGCCCGGCGGCTTAAGCGCGAGCAGTTCACTGACGGTGATAAATCGGTAGCCGTCGGACTGCAACCGGTCAATGATGTCCGGCACGGCAGCGCGTGACGCAGCGCGGCCTTCAGCCATAACATGCAGCAAGATGATCGAGCCTGGGCGGACACTCTCTGCGGTGTCCTGCACGATGTGGTCGGCGCTACGAGCACCGACGGAATCTGATTCCACATCCCAGGTGTCCGCATGGCGTCCGTGTCTACCAGAGCGCTACACGCTTGGCACGAATCAAGATCGAGGCGCCCGGCCGAAGGCTCACACAGACCCTGACACAGCAAGCCTGACGTCATTCAAGGTGGCGGCGCACCTGGGGGATCTCCTCGTCGACGCGGGATCGAGCAGCGTCGGCATCGACACAGCGGGCGGGGCCCAAGATGAGGGTGTCGTCGTCGTCGCACTGGACGGGCGTCAGTGGCCACCAGTCGTTGGAACCGTCGATCGCCGATTACCCTTCGAGGACCCCACAGGCGGCGGCCGAGGCGAGGACGGCGACGACGCCGGTTTCGACAGCACCGGTCGTGGTAGAGGACGTGCGGAAGATAAGCGGTGGGGGGTCACCTGATCGTCGTGCGGGTCGGGTCGGGCACCCACTTCGGCGCGGCTGCGGGCGCCGATGCGCTTGCCAAGTCCCGAAGGAGATCTTTTCCGCACGCTGGGGGCGGCGCTTCGAACGCGGGACGCTGGACTGCAATACAGTCATCGGGAGGCTCCCAACAACAGGAGCTGGTTTTTGTTTCCCGTGCGAACATAAGAGGTGGTCTGCGCCAGTGCCAAGGCTTGATACGAAGGGGTATCGCGGGGTCAGAGACGAGCGAAGCCCGCGGACCGCGACGGCGGGCACCAACACCGACGACGTCCGCCGCCGCAACCTGTCCAGGGTGCTCACGCTGGTGGATCGTCGGCGCTGCGTCAGCCGAGCCGAATTGACCCGTCACACCCGACTGTCGCGCTCCATCACCAAGGACCTCGTCGAAGAGCTGATCGCTCGCGATCTGGTCGAAGAGTCGCCGGCACCGCCGCCGTCTCAGGTCGGTCGCCCCAGTCCTGTTGTGCGGCCGACTGATTCACTACTTGCGCTGTCAGTGGCCCGCGAAGTGGACGCCATCACGATGGGTGTGGTGTCCATGGGCGGCGTCGTCCGTGAGGCGGTGCGGATACCGAACGCCCAGGTGCCGAGCCCTTCGGAAACCGTGCGAACCGCCGACCAGGCGATCGGCCGCATCCGTGACGGCTTGGAGTCGACGGCAGCAGGCAATGTCACTGCGGCAGCGTGGGATGCCTGGAGACCTAGGTGGTCCAGAGGCGGCTGGCAGGACTGTTCGCCGATCTCGACGGACCCGCGCCGTTCCATGGCGGCGCCGCGGGATCTGGTGCGCGTCGTCCCCGCCACGCTGGGTGCGGACACCTTGGTCATCAGGGTGGCCGGGCTGGCTTTCGCCCCTGCACTCGCCGACCCGGGACGGTGCTGACATGACGCTCGTCGCCGGAGTCGACTCATCGACGCAATCGTGCAAGGTGGTCGTCTGCGACGCCGCCACAGGCCGGCCGGTGCGCTGGGCGACGACGCCGCACCCCGGCGGCACCGAGGTCGATCCCGAGTTGTGGTGGGGCGCACTGCAAGACGCGATCACCGCTGCGGGCGGACTCGACGACGTGGACGCAGTCTCTGTGGGGGCACAGCAGCACGGCATGATCTGCCTGGACGACGCCGGCCGGGTGGTCCGAGACGCGTTGCTGTGGAATGACACCCGATCCGCGGGCGCTGCGGCGCAACTCATCGACGAGCTGGGTGGTGCCGCGGCATGGGCCGAGCGGGTCGGCGTCGTTCCGGTGGCTGCCATCACCGCGGCCAAGCTGCGGTGGCTGGCCGATCACGAACCGCGCCATGCCGAGGCCACCGCGGCGGTGTGCCTACCCCATGACTGGCTGACGTGGCGGCTGCGCGGCTCATCGGAGATCGCCGACCTGCACACCGACCGCAGCGATGCCAGCGGGACAGGGTACTTCTCGGCTCGGACCGACACATATCACCACGACCTGCTCGAGCTTGCGCTGCGGGGACGGCGGCCGATGGTGCCCCAGGTGTTGGGACCTTCCGCACCGGCGGGCACGTCGCCGCGGGGCTTCACCCTGGGACCGGGAGCAGGCGACAACGCCGCTGCCGCACTGGGTTTGGGGGCGTCTACGGGCGACTGTGTGGTGTCCCTCGGGACATCGGGCGTGGTGAGCGCGGTGGGTTCCGTCGGTGCGCGGGATCCCGAGGGGATAGTCGCCGGCTTCGCCGACGCGACCGGACGCCAGCTGCCGTTGGTGTGCACCCTCAACGGCGCGCCGGTACTGGCCGCGGTCGCGAACATGCTGCGGGTGGAGTTCGACGAGTTCGACCGGCTCGCACTGTCGGCGCCTGCCGGCGCCGAAGGCTTGGTTCTGGTGCCCTACTTCGAGGGCGAACGCTCCCCTAATCTGCCTGACGCCACCGGCGCCCTCCACGGCGTCACGACGCGTAACTTCAGCTCCGCCAACATCGCCCGTGCCGCCGTCGAAGGATTGCTCTGCTCGATTGCCTTCTGCATGGACAAGATCCGTGAACAGGGAGTCGATGCGCAGCGCATCATCCTCGTGGGAGGCGCGGCCCGATCAGAGGCGGTCCGGCAGATCGCACCGGCAGTGCTGGGTGCGGCGGTGGATGTACCGGCGCCTGCCGAGTATGTGGCGCTCGGTGCGGCGCGGCAGGCGGCCTGGGTGCTCTCCAGGCAGGACGCACCACCGCCGTGGTCGAGCGCAGGCCGCGCGCGATACGAGGCCGACCCAACACCACACGTTCGCGATCAATATGAGATGGCAGCGCCGCTGACCTTGCGATAGATCAGCGGATTTCGGTTGGTGGGGCGGGGTTGTCAGAGGCGCGGGGTAGCGTCGGGTTTATGTTCGAAAGTGTGTTCGATATCGATTTCGATGTTGATGAGGGGGCGTCGCAGGCCGAGTTGCGGGCGGTGGTCGAGCGGTGTGAAGCACTGAAATCGGCCGCGGCCGCCGCCCAGGCCCGCGCGACCGCGTTGTGGGCGGCCAAACGCCGCGCCGCCGAGGACGCCGCCGGGATCCGCGCCGATCGGCGCGGTAAAGGGTTGGCCTCCGAGATCGCGCTGGCCCGCCGTGATGCCCCGGTGTGCGGGGGACGCCATCTCGGGTTCGCCCAGGCCCTGGTCGAGGAGATGCCCTACACGTTGGCCGCGCTGGCGTGCGGGGCGCTCTCGGAATGGCGGGCCACCCTGATCGTGCGGGAATCCGCCTGCCTGAGTGTGCAACATCGCCGCCAACTCGATGAAGAACTGTGTGCCGATCCGTCGCGGTTGACGGGGTGGGGCAACAAGCGCGTGGAGGCCGAGGCCAAGAAGATCACCGCCCGCCTGGACGCCGCGGCGGTGGTGGCACGGATCAACCGCAGCGCCGCTGATTGTGCGGTGTCCTGTCGGCCCGCCCCCAACACCATGGTCTATGTCACGGTGCGGCTGCCGCTGGCCCAAGGGGTCGGGCTGTACGCGGCGTGCAAACGCGCCGCCGACACCAGCGGTGACGGGCGCCCGCGCGGGCAGGTGATGGCCGAGACGATCTATGAACGCGTCACCGGACATCCCGCTGCCGGGCCGGTGCCGATCGCACTGAATCTGGTGATGGCCGACACCACCCTGGCCGGCGATGACGACGAGCTGGGCTGGCTGGACGGGTACGGCCCGGTCCCGGCCGGGTTCTGCCGGGCCTTGACCGCCGATGCGGTTGCTGATGCCCAACCCAAAGCCAGCCTGCGCCGGCTCTACCGCCATCCCGACAGTGGGCAGTTGGTGGCGATGGAATCGGCCGCCCGGATCTTCCCGAAAGGACTGGCGCAGCTGCTCGAGCGCCGCGACCGCACCTGCCGGACCCCGTACTGCAACGCCGTGATCCGCCACCACGACCACGCCATACCCGATCGGGCCGGCGGGCCGACCAGCGCACGCAACGGCCTCGGGATGTGCGAGGCCTGCAATTACGCCAAAGAAGCCCCCGGCTGGCAGGTCAACACCACCGATACCGACGGTGAACACACCGCCGAATTCACCACCCCCACCGCAGCGATCTACCGCACCAGCGCACCCCAACTACCCGGCCCACCCGTCCGCCGCCGCCTCAGCCTCCTCGAAGGCAAACTCACCATCGACCTCATCACCTTCGACGCCGCCTGACATACCAGTCGAGCAACGCGGGGTCATCGACCGCGCTGCGCTCGACGACCTTCGCCGGGTCCCCGCCCTGGAACAGCTTCTTGATCGGGACCTCGAGCTTCTTTCCGGTGCGAGTGTGCGGAATCGCCGGCGCGACGATGATCTCGTCGGGAACGTGACGCGGCGACACCTCGGTGCGAATGATGCCGTTGATGCGTTCACGCAGGGCGTCGGTGAGTTCGACGCCGTCGGCGAGCACGACGAACAACGGCATCCAGTACCCGCCGTCGGCTTGCTCGGCGCCGATCACCAGTGCTTCGGCCACCTCAGGAAGGCTCTCGACGGCCTGGTAGATGTCGGCGCTGCCCATCCGGATGCCATTGCGGTTGAGGGTGGAATCGGAACGGCCGTGCACGATCACGCTGCCGTGCTCGGTGAGGGTGATCCAGTCACCGTGCCGCCACACGCCCGGGAAGGTGTCGAAATAGGCTGCGCGGTAGCGGCTTCCGTCAGGGTCGTTCCAGAACGCGACCGGCATCGACGGCATCGGCTTGGTCACGACGAGCTCTCCGACCTCACCTCGCACCGGGTGTCCCGATTCGTCCCATGCGTCAAGCGCGACACCGAGATACGGGGCCGACAGCTCGCCCGGCCACACCGGCACGGTGCGGACGCCGCCGATGAACGCCGACACCACGTCGGTGCCGCCACTGATCGAGGCGACCTGCGCGCCCACGTGATCGCGCAGCCACAGCGACGACGACGGCGGAAGCGAGGAACCGGTGATCCCCACGCATCGCAGTGCCGAAAGATCGTGCGTGCGACCTGGTTGGACATCGGCCTTGATGCAGCCGAGAACGTAACCGGGGCTGGTGCCGAGCACGGTGGCTCGAACTCGGGCGGCGATGTCCCACAATGAATCTGGTTGCGGCACGTTCGGACTGCCCTCGTAACAGACGATGGTCGCACCCACCAGCAGCCCCGCGACCTGGAAGTTCCACATCATCCAGCTCGGGCTCGTGTACCAGAAGAAGGTGTCGTCGCGCCCGATGTCCGACTGCAGCGCCACGGCTTTGAGATGTTCGAGCACCACCCCGCCGTGGCCGTGCATGATGCCCTTCGGCAGACCGGTGGTGCCGGAGGAGAACAGGATCCACAGCGGATGCTCGAACGGCACACCGACCGGGTCGAGCGCACCGTCGCTGCGTTCGGCGAGATCTGCGGCGGAGAACGTCGCCTCCAATGTCGGGAGACCGGCGGCCACGGCCTGCACGTCGTCGCGCTTGTCGCGGTACTTCCCGCCGAACACGTAGCCGTCTGCCGCGACCAGCACCTTCGGCTCCAGCTGGCCCAGCCGGTCCAACGCGGCCTTGGCGGAGTAGTCCTGACCGCAAGCACTCCACACCGCGCCGACGCTGGCCGTCGCGAGGAACGCGATCACCGCCTCGGGGATATTGGGCAGGTAGCCCACCACACGGTCCCCGGCCCCGACCCCGACGGCCCGCAATCGCTCGGCGAATGCCGTGGTGCGTCCCAGCAGTTCGGCCCACGACACCTCGCGGTCGGGCCCGTCCTCACTGACGTGGATGATTGCCGGCCGATCGGTACGCGCGTTGCGCACGACCTGGTCGACGTAATTCAGCGAGGTGCCCGGAAACCATCTGGCGCCGGGCATCTCCGAGCCTTCGAGCACACCGTGGTGCTCACCGAGGTCGAAGTAGTCCCACAGCGCACCCCAGAATGCCTCGATGTCGTCGACCGACCACTGCCACAGCGCGTGGTAGTCGGCGAAGGTCCGTCCGGTGCGCTGCTCGACGAATCGCGTGAACGCCGTGACCTGCGCCCGGGCGATGTCCTCGTCGGTGGGTTCCCACTGCGCCGCATCGGTCGTCACCGTCACCGCGCGCTCCATCCGCCGTCCATCGTGTACGACGCTCCGGTGACCATGCCCGCCACGGGCGATGCCAGCCATGCGACCAACGCACCAACCTCCTCCGGCTCGACGAGACGCTTCACTGCGCTCTCCTTGAGCAGGATGTCAGATACCACCTGTTCTTCACCGATGTTGTGGGTCCTGGCCTGGTCGGCGATCTGCTTGGTCACCAGTGGGGTGCGCACATAGCCGGGGTTGATGCAGTTGCTCGTGACGCCGTGCGGACCGCCCTCCAGCGCCGTCACCTTCGACAGACCTTCCAGCGCGTGCTTGGCGGTCACGTAGGCGACCTTGAACGGCGATGCACGCAGCCCGTGGATCGACGAGATGTTGATGACACGCCCGAACTCGTTGCGGTACATGTGCGGAAGCGCGGCCCGGATCAAGAGGAACGGCGCCTCGACCATCAACGTCAACATCGCGCGAAATTTGTCGGGAGGGAACTCGGTGATCGGATTGATGTTCTGTATGCCGGCGTTGTTGACCAGGATGTCGACGTCCAACGCCAGGTTCGCCAGCGCGTCGACGTCGAGAAGGTCTAGCGCCCAGGCGGTTCCGCCGATCTCCTCTGCGACGGCCTTGGCGCCGGCGTCGTCGATGTCGGCCACGGTGACCGTGACGCCCTGATCGGCCAGCGCCCGCGCGCATGCGGCGCCGATGCCGCCCGCGCCGCCGGTGACCAGCGCGGTGCGGCCACTGCGCTCACTCATACCAGCCCCGCCTTGGCCAGCTGTTCGCGGTCGGCTTCGTCGAGCGAGTGCAGATCGATGCCATTGGTCTCCCGGGTGAACCACGCCGCGACGAGCGTGATCACCGCGGCGCCGGCCAGGTAGATGGCGATGGGCACCCAGGTGCCGAACCTGTCGAGCAGCCAGGTGGCGATCGCCGGTGCCAGCGAACCGGCGACGATGGATGTCACCTGATAACCAAGGGACACACCCGAATACCGCATCCTGGTCGGGAACATCTCGGCCATGATCGCCGGCTGGGGAGCGTACATCAGGGCGTGGATGATCAGGCCGAGGATGACCGCTCCCATGATCATCAGATAGTCGCCGGTGTTCATCATCGGGAACGCGAAAAAGCCCCACGTGGCCGCCAGAGTCGCGCCAACGATGTACACCGGCCGCCGCCCGTACCGGTCGGCCAGTCGACCCACCTGAGGAACCACGATGAAGTGCACCGCGTGCGCCGCCAGCAGGTACCAGAGGATGTCGCTGGTGTCAGTGCCCACGTGGGTCTTCAGGTAGACGATGGAGAACGTCACCACGAGGTAGTACATGATGTTCTCCGCAAAGCGCAGTCCCATCGCGGTGAAAACGCCGCGGGGGTAACGCTTGAGCACCTCGACCACGCCGTAGGACACGGACTTGACCCGCTCGACCTCTTCCTGCGCGGCGACGAAGATGGGCGCGTCGGTGACCTTGGTCCGGATGTAGTACCCGATGAGCACCACCACCGCCGACAGCCAGAACGCCACACGCCAGCCCCAGGATAGAAACGCCTCCTCGGACAGCACCCCGGTCAGCACCAGCAACACGACGGTCGCCAGCATGTTGCCGACCGGCACCGCCGCCTGCGGCCAACTGGACCAGAACGCGCGTTCCTTGTTCGGGCTGTGTTCGGCGACGAGCAGGACCGCTCCACCCCATTCTCCGCCGACCGCGAAGCCCTGCAGGAATCGCAGAGCAACCAGCAGGATCGGCGCCCACACCCCGATCTGAGCGTAGGTGGGCAGACACCCCATCAGGAAAGTCACGGCACCGACGAGCAGGATCGCGAACTGCAACAGCTTCTTGCGGCCGTACTTGTCGCCGAAGTGCCCGAACACGATGCCGCCCAGCGGTCGCGCGACGAATCCGACGGCGTAGGTCAACAGCGCGGCGATGAGCCCGGCCGCCTCGCTCGTGCCCTCGGCGAAGAACACCTTGTTGAACACCAGCGTCGCCGCGGTGGCGTACAGGAAGAACTCGTACCACTCGACGACCGTGCCGGCCATGGAGGCGACGACCACCCGTTTGAGCCCCGTCGTGATCGAACCCGTCTGGTCCGGCGTCCCGTTTTGTTGCGTGCTCATCGCACACCCCTCCCTTGTGATGGCCACCACAGACGACAGTGAGTATTCATGCAGCTACCCCGCCCAGCAATGGCCAAAACCGCACCATGCATCTGCGAAAATGCAGAGATGCCGTCGCCCGCCCGTCGCCCCAGTGCCGACGACCTGCTGGTCCTGCTGGCGGTCGGCCGGACCGGCCGGTATACGACGGCGGCCGACGAACTCGGACTCAACCACACCACGATCAGCCGCCGGATCGCCGCTCTGGAGCGTGCCATGGGCGGGCGGGTGCTGGCGCGGGTCGGCGGCGGCTGGGAGCTCACCGACCTGGGCCGGGAAGCACTCGCCGCGGCTGAGGCCGTCGAGAACGCGGTGCGGTCGCTGGCCACAGACGCGACCGGACGGCGGGCACTGGAAGGGGTGGTGCGGATCTCGGCCACCGACGGGTTCTCTGCCTACATCGCGGCGCCGGCCGCCGCCACGGTGCAGCGCAGCCACCCGAAAGTCGCCGTCGAGATCGTGGCCACCACCCGCCGCGCGACACAGCAACGGTCGGGAATGGACATCGAGGTGGTGGTCGGCGAGCCCAAGGTCCACCGAGCCGAGGCACTGCGGCTCGGCGATTACTGCCTGGGCCTGTACGGCTCTCGCGACTACCTGACCGAGCACGGCGGGCCGACCGACGTGGACCACCTGCGGCACTTCCCACTCATCTATTTCATCGATTCGATGCTGCAGGTCGACGACCTGGACCTCGCGACGAGCTTCGCCCCGTCGACCATGAGGGAGTCGGTCACGTCGACCAACGTGTTCGTGCACGTCGAGGCGACCCGGGCGTCAGCCGGTCTGGGTCTACTGCCGTGCTTCATGGCCGACCGGCACCCCGACCTGGTGCGCGTGCTGCCCGACCACGTGTCGATCAGGCTCGCCTATTGGCTGGTCACCCGGGCCGAGACACTGCGTCGTCCCGAAGTCGCCGCGGTCGTCGACGCGATCCGGGACCGGGTGCGTGAGCAACACGATGTGCTGCTCGGCCGGGGCTGACGTCGACCGGGGAGTTATCCACAAGTGTTATCCCCAGTGTGGATGAATCACATGCGTGTGATTCATCCGCGCGGCGCATCGGTGGGCCTAGAGCCAGGTGTCGTCGGTGGTGGCGGTCAGGAACGCTTCAAGGTCGTTGCGCCAGTCGGCCGGGGTGTTCTTCTCGGGCTCGATACCGGTGTACTGCCCCTGGTAGAAGAGCAGCGGCCGCGGCTTCTTGGTCGGGATGTCCGACAGTGAGTGCACGGCGCCGAACACCACGAAGTGGTCACCGCCGTCGTGCACCGAGTGCACTGTGCAGTCGATGTGGGCAAGGTTGCCGGTGATGACCGGCGAGCCGAGCTCGGACGGCGTCCAGTCCATGCCGGCGAACTTGTCCGGCTCCCGGGACCCGAAACGGGCCGACACGTGCTGCTGGTCCTCGTGCAGGACGTTGACGCAGAACCGGCCGCTGGCCTCGATCGCCGCCCACGAGCGCGAGAGTTTCGTCGGGCAGAACAGCACCAGCGGCGGATCCAGCGACAGCGCCGCGAACGACTGGCAGGCGAAACCAACGGGCTGGTCCTCGTGCACCGTCGTGATCACCGTGATACCCGTGCAGAACTGGCCGAGCACATTACGGAAGGTGCGGGGGTCGATCGCAGGCTCGGACACCGGTGCTTGATCTCCCGCGTCAGCGCTCGACACTAGTCCTTGAAACCCACGCTGAAGTCGTGGCCCCACAGCGAGACGGCGGTGCTCTCCCGAGCGACCCAGTTGCTGTCGTCGACTTCGAGCCCTTCACAACCGAATTCGATGTCGAACCCGCCGGGGGTCTTCATGTAGAAGGACAGCATCTTGTCGTTGACGTGACGCCCCAGGGTGGCCGACATCTTCACCTTGCGCCGCAGGGCGCGGTCCAGGCACAGGCCGACGTCGTCGGAGTTCTCCACCTCGACCATCAGATGCACGATGCCACTGGGCGTTTCACCCGGCATGAACGCCAGGCTGTGGTGACGTGGATTCACCCCGAGGAAGCGCAGCCACGCAGGCGCTCCGTCTGCGGGCCGGCCCACCAGTTGCGGCGGGAGTTTCATCGAGTCGCGCAAGTAGAAGCCCAAAAGGTCGCGGTAGAAGCGCAGCGTCTCGGCGTCGTCCCGGGTGGTCAGCACGACATGGCCGAGTCCCTGCTCGTCGGTGACGAACTTGTGGCCGTACGGGCTGACCACCCGACGGTGCTCCAGCGCGACCCCGTGGAACACCTCCAGGGTGTTGCTCGACGGGTCGTCGAAGGTGATCATCTCGTCGACTCGCCGCTCGGCCAGCTCGGCGGCCGTGGCCTCCTTGTACGGAGTGCCCTCGATCTCCAGCCTCTTCCGGATGTCCTGCAGCTGCGCGGCGTTCGCCGTTTCCCAGCCGGAGACCAGCAGCCGGTCGTGCTCACCGGGCACGATCACCAGACGCGCCGGAAACTCGTCCATGCGCAGGTACAGGGCACCCTCGGTGCTCCCGGAACCCTCCACCATGCCGAGCACCTTGAGGCCGTACTCGCGCCAAGCAGCGACATCGGTGGACTCGATGCGCAGGTAGCCCAGGGAACGGATGCTCATGACTTTGCCTCCTTGGCTCCGCCGTTGAGAAAGTCGATGGTCAGCTTGTTGAACTCGTCGAACTTCTCCAGTTGCGCCCAGTGGCCGCACTGGCCGAACACGTGCAGTTGCACCCGCGGAATCTGCTTGAGCGCCACCAGAGCGCCGTCGAGCGGGTTGACCCGGTCCTCGCGACCCCAGATCAGCAGCACCCGTTGACGCAGCTTGTACACGTCGCGCCACATCATGCCCAACTCGAAATCAGCCCCGGCGAACGACTTTCCCATCGCCTTGGTCGCGGCCAGCGATTCCGGCGTGCTCGCGATCCGGAACCGCTCCTCGACCAGTTCGGGGGTGATCAGGCTCTGGTCCCAGACCATGATGCGCAGGAACTTCTCGATGTTCTCCCGCGTCGGTTCGGCGGCGAACTTGCCGAGCAGCTTCACACCTTCGGTCGGGTCCGGCGCGAACAGGTTGACACTCAGACCCCCGGGACCCATCAGCACCAGCCGGCCGGCCCGCTTGGGGTTGTCCAGCGCGAACCGCACAGCGGTGCCACCGCCGAGCGAATTACCCACCAGCGCAGCACGTTCGATACCGAGATGGTCGAACAGGTTCAGCAGCGCGGTCGCGCTGTAACGGTTGTACTGCTCGTGCTCGGTGTGCTTGTCGGAGTGCCCGTAGCCGGGCTGGTCGACGGCCAGCACGTGGAAGTGCTGAGCGAGCACCGGGATGTTCTTCGAGAAGTTCGACCAGCTCGACGCACCCGGACCCCCGCCGTGCAGCAGCACGACCGTGCCTGCCGTCTCGCGGTGCACGGCGCCGGCCTCGTGGTAATGCAGGCGCATGTCCTCACGGACCTGTGCGTAGCGCGAGGTCGACTCGAACGTGATCTCCTGCTGCTGAGCAGCTTCCGCGGCGAAGGACGTCATCACACCATCGTGTCCTGCGGCGGCAGGCCGAACGCGTCGTTGCCGAAGATCAGGTACGCGCGCTCGGGCTCGTTGGCCGCGTGCACCCGGCCGGCATGGGCGTCACGCCAGAACCGCTGCACGGGCTGATCGAGCTGCAGCGCGGTGGCACCGGAGGCCTCGAACAGCAGGTCGATCGACGCGATCGCACGTGCGGTGGCACGGACCTGGTCGCGCCGGGCCGCCGCACGTAACGAGAACGGGATCTCCTCGCCGGCCTGGAGTAGCCGATACTCGTCGCGGACGTTGCCGATCAGCTGACGCCAGCCGGCGTCGATGTCGCTGGCGGCCTCGGCGATGCGGATCTTCGCGAACGGGTCGTCCTTGGACTTCTCTCCGGCGAACGCCGCGCGGACACGCTTGCCCTGGTGCTCGACGTGGGCTTCGTAGGCGCCGTAGGCCATTCCCATGATCGGGGCGCTGATAGTCGTGGGATGCATTGTGCCCCAAGGCATCTTGTACACCGGCGCCGTGTTCGTCCGGTAGCCGCCCGCGGTGCCGTCGTTCATCGCCTTGTACGACAGGAACCGGTGGCGCGGGACGAAGACGTCCTTGACCACCACGGTGTTGCTACCGGTGGCCTTCAGGCCGACAACGTTCCAGACGTCGTCGATGCGGTAGTCGGTGCGCGGGATCAGGAAGCTGCCGAAGTCGACCGGCTTGCCGTCCTTGATCACCGGTCCGCCGAGGAATGCCCAGGTGGCATGGTCACAACCCGATGACCACTGCCAGGCCCCGCTGACCAGGTAGCCGCCGTCGACGACGGTGCCCGCACCCATCGGCGCGTACGACGACGACACACGCACCGTCGGATCACTTCCCCACACGTCTTCCTGGGCCTGCTGGTCGAACAACGCCAGATGCCAGTTGTGCACCCCGATGATCGACGACACCCAGCCGGTGGATCCGCACGCGCTCGCGATACGTCGGACGGCCTCGTAGAAGATCGTGGGATCACACTGCAGGCCGCCCCACTGCTCGGGCTGGAGCAGCTTGAAAAAACCGACCTCATCGAGCTCGGTCACGGTCTCGTCGGGCAGTCGGCGCAACTCTTCAGCGGCTTGGGAACGCTTGGCGATCCGCGGCAGCAGGTCGTCGATACCGGCGAGAACCGACTGCGCGTCGCGCTGTTCAATGGACGTCACTGGTGTGCCTCCCGAGGCGTGCGAAGTAACCTACAAGAGATTAGAACACGTTACGATTTGTGTCGAGTAGCGGTGTCCTGCAGCGGCTGGACCTGCGCACATGCATTTCTGTAACCTGTTCTAGTTATGACCGATCGCGGCGCGAAGAGAGGGCTCATCTTGTGACGGACGTAGCCGCCGACGAACCGCTGGGCGCGCATGTGCTCGAGCTGGAGATCGCCGACGTCATCGACGAGACGCCGGACGCGCGCTCGCTGGTGTTCAAATCCCCCGCCGACGCTCCCGTTGCGCCGGAGAAACTCCGGTATTCGCCGGGGCAGTTCCTCACCCTGCGGGTGCCCAGTGACCGCACCGGGTCGGTGGCCCGCTGCTACTCGCTGTGCAGCTCACCGTTCACCGGCGACCCGTTGACCGTCACGGTCAAACGCACCGCCAACGGGTACGCGTCGAACTGGTTGTGCGACAACGCCCATGCCGGAATGAAGATCCACGTGCTGGCCCCGTCGGGCACTTTCGTGCCGAAGAATTTGGACACCGACTTTCTGCTCCTCGCGGCCGGTAGCGGCATCACCCCGATGCTGGCGATCCTGAAATCGGCCCTGTCCGAGGGCAGCGGCAAGGTCACGCTGGTCTATGCCAATCGCGACGAGCAGTCCGTGATCTTCGCCGAGGCACTGCGTGATCTGGCGGGCAAGTACCCGGACCGGCTGACCGCGATCCACTGGCTGGAGTCGGTCCAGGGTCTTCCGAGCGTGTCCGCCCTGGCTGAGCTGTTCGCCCCCTACACCTCCCGCGAGGCGTTCATCTGCGGCCCCGGTCCATTCATGGCCGCCGCCGAGGAGGCCCTGACGACGGCGGGCCTGCCCGCCGAGCGCATCCACATCGAGGTGTTCAAGTCGCTGGAATCCGACCCGTTCGCGGCGGTGAAACTCGAACCCGACGACAGCGACGAGGGGCCCGCGACGGCGGTCGTGACGCTGGACGGACAAACCCACGAGGTGTCCTGGCCGCGCCGGGCAAAACTGCTCGACGTGCTGCTGGACAAGGGCCTCGACGCGCCGTTCTCCTGCCGCGAAGGGCACTGCGGCGCCTGCGCGGTGGTGAAGAAGTCCGGCGACACCGAGATGGAGGTCAATGACGTCCTGGAACAGCAGGACCTCGACGAGGGCCTGATCCTGGCCTGCCAGGCGCATCCGCGCTCGGATTCGGTCGAAGTCACCTATGACGAGTAGCAGGGGGATTACCTTCATCACGATGAACCGGCTCGCAGCGGCAAGTGCGGTCGCGCTGGCGGCGTTGGCTTTCGCCCACCCTCCGACGGCGACGGCCGCGTCCAACACCTCGATGTCCTCGATTCACGTCGACCCGGCCACACAGATCGAAATGCACGTCACCGCGAACTGCGAAGCGGCGCAGAACAGGTGCTTCTACCGGACCACGGCGAATCTGCTCACCCCCAACGGGCCGACCGGTTTCCCCGGTGACACCTGGGCGCGTCAGACCATCACACTGCGCAGCGACTCGCAGAACGTCTGGCAGGAAGCCTGGTACAGCGCGCCGGCGGGCACCCCGCGTGAACTCAAGGGGGCCAACCACGAGAACGTACTGTCACGCATGCTGAAATCGCTGCGCGATGTCGAGGTGTCGGTGACCTACTTCGGCGGCGGGCCGATCGAGCGCTTCACCACCGACGGTGACTCGGTGCCGACCGAGTGGACCACCGGGCAGCCGGCCAAGGGCTCGCAGTTCATCGCGTGCTCGCAGATCCAGGTGGTCTACGGCGGGGTGAACCTCACGACGCCCAGCGCATGCGCGCAGACGACGTTCGAGTAACACGGGTCAGCGGGGCAGGCCGAGCAGCCTCTCTCCCGCCATGGTCAGCAGGATCTGCTCAGTGCCGCCGGCGATCGTCAGGCAGCGGGTGTTGAGGAAGTCGTGCACCTGCGGGTTGACCACCGCGCCGGCGCCCTCAGACAGATCCATCCGGAACTCGGCCAGCGTCTGGCGGTACCGCACGCCGATGAGCTTGCGCGCGCTGGCCTGTGCGCCCGGGTCCTGACCCTCGACCGCGAGCTGAGCGATCCGCTGGTCCAGCAGCGAGCCGACCTGCGCAGTGACGATCAGCTGACCGAGCTGGTCCTGTTGCGCCCCATCGACTTCGAGCTCGGCCACCACGCGCAGCAGTTCCTCCATCGGGTTGCCCAGGGCGGTGCCCTGCGCCATCGCGACGCGCTCGTTGGCCAGCGTCGTGCGGGCCAGCCGCCATCCGTCGTTGACTTGACCGACCACCATCTCGTCGGGAACGAACACGTCGTCGAAGAACACCTCGTTGAACAGCTCGTCGCCGGTGATCTCGCGCAGCGGGCGGATCACGATGCCCGGGCTCTTCATGTCGACGAGGAAGTACGTGATGCCCTTGTGCTTCGGTGCGTCGGCGTCCGTCCTTGCCAGGCACACACCCCAATGCGCCTTCTGCGCCGCCGAGGTCCACACCTTCTGCCCGGTGAGCTTCCAACCTCCTTCGGCGCGAACGGCTTTGGTGCGCAGTGCCGCCAGGTCCGAACCGGCGCCGGGCTCGCTGAACAGCTGGCACCAGGCCAGCTCGCCGCGCAGGGTCGGCGGAACGAACTGCTCGACCTGTTCCGGGCTGCCGTGCTCCAAGATGGTCGGCACCGCCCACCAGCCGATCACCAGATCGGGACGCGTCACCCCTGCCGCGGCCAGCTCCTGGTCGATCAGCAACTGCTCGGCGGGTCCGGCGGCGCGGCCGTGGGGACGCGGCCAGTGCGGCGCCAGCAGCCCGGTCTCGGCGAACGCGACCTGACGCTCGTTCTCCGGCGCGGCGGCGATTTCGGCCACCGCGGAGGCGATTTCGGGACGCAGATCTGCGACCGACTCCAAGTCGATGTGCAGTTCCCGGCGCACACCCTGCTGCGTCAGGGCCGCCACCCGCCGCAGCCAGCGCGACCGTCCGCCCAGGAACTGCGCGATGCCGTAGGCCCGCCGCAGGTACAAATGCGCATCGTGTTCCCATGTGATGCCGATGCCGCCGAGCACCTGGATGCAGTCCTTGGCGTTGGCCTTGGCGGCGTCGATCGCGACCGACGCCGCCAGCGCCGCAGCGATTGACAGCTGATCGGCGTCCGGTTCGCCGGCCGCGCGGGCGGCGTCGGCGGCGGCGACGGAGACCTGCTCGGACCGCAACAGCATCTCGGCGCACATGTGCTTGATCGCCTGGAAACTCCCGATCGGCTTGCCGAACTGCTCCCGCACCTTCGCGTATTCGGTGGCGGTGTTCAGCAGCCAACGAGCCAGACCGGCCGCCTCGGCGGCCAGCAGCGTCGCGACCAGGTCGACGACCCGCTGCGCGGGCACTTCCAGTGCCTCGGCCGCCGCACCGTCGAGGACGACGCGGGCCAGCGGACGGGAGAAGTCGGTGGCGTCGAGCGATTCGACCGTCACCCCCTCGGAGGTGCCGTCGACCAGCAGCCAGGTGTCACCGGCGGGTAGCAGCAGCACTCCCGCCGGCTCCGCGCCGAGCACATACGGCGCGGTGCCCGACACCAGGCCGTCGGCGAAGTCCAGGTCGGCGGTCAGCGTGAGGCCCGCCGTGCGCTCACCGCCGGCCAGCGCCTCCAGCAGGCCGGCGTGCGAACCCGAGAGCACCAACGTGGCCAGCGCGGTGGTGACCACCGGTCCCGGCACCAGCGCCGCGGCCGCCTCGTCGAGCATCGCGGCCAGATCCGACACCGTGCCGTCGGCCCCGCCGTGTTCCTCGGGGAGTGCGACGCCGAAGATCCCTAGTTCGGCCAGACCGCCGTATGGTGAACGCCACGCGTCGCTGTTGCCCTGCTCTACATCACGCGCGGCCTCGGTGGCGCGTGACGCTGCGGCCCAGGTCCGGACCAGTTCCCGTGCGGCGGACTGGTCGTCGGTGGTGGGAGCGGACGTTGAAGCCGACACCGTGTCTCCTAGCGATTGGGCGAGAAGACGATGCTTCTCACTAGAACGTGTTCTAATAGTGACAGCGTTCGACCGTCAAGTCGACCGCCTTCGCTGCAGGGCCCACGCGCGCGCCTGTGGCACGGAGAAGAGAAACGGGACCGGGATGCGTATCGTTCTCACCGGGGACGCATCACGAAGGAGCCATTCGCCGCATGTCGGGGACGTCGGAGTTCACAGCTGACAAAGCGCAGACGTCTGCGCGCGTCGCGTCGGGCGCAGGCTCTGAGTCCCGACCCCGCCAGGTGACGAACGTCGCGGTGCTCGCCGAATCCGAACTCGGCTCCGAAGCGCAGCGTGAACGGCGTAAGCGCATCCTGGACGCCACCCTGGCGATCGCGTCGAAGGGCGGCTACGAAGCCGTCCAGATGCGCGCGGTAGCCGAACGCGCCGACGTCGCGGTGGGCACGTTGTACCGCTACTTCCCGTCGAAGGTGCATCTGCTGGTATCGGCGCTGGGCCGCGAGTTCGAGCGCATCGATGCCAAGACCGACCGGTCGGCGTTTCCCACCGGAGCCTCCGCCTATCAGCGGCTCAACATCATGGTCGGCAAGCTCAACCGCGCCATGCAGCGCAACCCGCTGCTGACCGAGGCCATGACGCGCGCATTCGTGTTCGCCGACGCGTCCGCTGCCGGCGAGGTCGACCACGTCGGCAAGCTGATGGACTCGATGTTCGCCCGGGCGATGAGCGACGGTGAGCCCACCGAGGACCAGTACCACATCGCCCGGGTGATCTCCGACGTGTGGCTGTCCAATCTGCTGGCCTGGCTGACCCGGCGCGCGTCGGCCACCGACGTCGCCAAGCGGTTGGACCTGGCTGTGCGGTTACTCATCGGCGACGGTGAGCAGCCTAAGATCTGAGGGGTGGACCTCCCGCCCGAGCTTGTTCGCGCACTCTCCTCTGTGGCGGACACCCCGCGTCTCCTGGTCACCTCGGATTTCGACGGCACGCTCGCGCCGATCGTGAACAACCCGGCCGACGCGCGGCCGCTGCCGCCGGCCGCCGAGGCCCTCGTCGCACTGTCCGAATTGCCCTCGACGGCAACGGCGTTGATCTCGGGACGGGACCTCGACACGCTGCGCGCGTTGTCGTCGATGCCCGCGTCGGTGCATCTGGTGGGCAGCCACGGCGCGCAGTTCGCCTCCGGCTTCGCCCACGACATTGACCGCGAGCTCCTGAACGCCATCACCGACAGACTGCGTGAGATCGCCTCGGGCAGAACTGGTGTGCACGTCGAGACCAAACCGGCCAGTGTCGCTCTGCACGTCCGCAACGCGGCCCCCGCCGACGCCGACGCCGCCCTGGCGCAAGCATGGGAGTCAGCGCCGCAGTGGAACGCGCACGTGACCACGGGCAAGGCGGTGCTCGAGTTCGCCGTCATCTCGACCGACAAGGGAGAGGCGATCGACATCCTGCGCGCCGAACACGACGCGACGGCCGTGGTGTTCCTCGGTGACGACGTGACCGACGAGAAGGCGTTCACCCGGCTGCGGGATGCCGACGTCGGTGTCAAGGTGGGCCCGGGTGACACCGCCGCCCGCTACCGGGTGGACTCCCCCGATGACGTCACCCTCGTGCTGCAGCACCTCGTGAACCAGCGGCGGTCACACCCGCGCCTCACCTGAGCGGGGGTGATCAGGCGGGCGGCCCCGACGTGCGCCCGCGCACGACCTGCGTTTCGAGCACCTCGATGACCGGCAATCCCGACCGCGGCGGCTCGTGCAGCAGTTCGCCTGCCCGCCTTCCTTTTTCAATGCTCGGCTGCAGCACGGTGGTCAGGCCCCGGCGTCGCGCCTCGGGCACGCCGTCGAACCCCGTCACCGTCATCTGCCCCGGCACATAGACGCCCCGCGCGCGCAGATGGTCCATCGCGGACAACGCCAGCACGTCGGCGGTGCACATCAGCGCGGTGATCCGCGGGTTGGCGGCGAGCGCGACGTCCGCAGCCGATCCACCGGAGGTGGGCAGGTGCTCGTAACTCTCCACGACGGTCAACGATTCCGGATCCAGGCCCGCCGCCGACATCGCGTCACATAATCCGCGGATGCGCTCACCCTGAACGTGGAAGTGCGGGCTGCGCAGTCGTTCCGGGTCGGCCAGCACCGGGCCGGGTCCGCCCCGGGGCCAGTCGCGACCGAGCCGCATGGTCAGCAAGCCGATCTCGCGGTGCCCGAGCTCGATGACGTGTTCGGCGAGCCGCCGCATCGCGGCACGGTCGTCGATGCCCACGTGCGAGGCCCCGGGCACGTCCCGCGGCTGGTCGACCACCACGACCGGTAGATGGCGCTCGAGCACCGCGGGCAGATACGGGTCGTCGTCGGATGCGGAGTACACCGCGAACCCGTCCACGCCGGCGGCAAGCACCGCGGCCGAGCCCTCGGCCACACTGCGGTTGGGGCCCACCGCGACCAGCAGCAGGCCCTGGCCCACCGCCTCGCACGACTCAGCCAGCCCGGCGACGAAGTCGAGCGCGGCGGGGTCGCTGAAGGAATAGTTGAGCGGTTCGGTGATCACCAGACCCACCGCGCCTGCCTTGCGGGTGCGCAGCGAGCGTGCCACCGGGTCGGGTCCCGGATAGCCCAGCCGTTTGGCGGTGGAAAGCACACGCTCGCGCAACTCGGCCGAGAGCTGGTCGGGTCTGTTGTACGCATTGGAGACGGTGGTGCGCGACACCTTGAGTTCGGCGGCCAGCGAGGCCAGGGTCGCGCGCCGTCGGGGCGTCGGACTCCTGGTCATGCTCCCCGACGTTAGTGGATGGCGCCCGTCGCCGACCTACGACTCGGTCGCGGCGCCCGGCAACCGGCCCACACCGCCAGCCACACCGCGCACGCGATCGACACGATCACGAAGCTGGGCGGCAGGTTGAACATCGCCGAGAACGTCAGGCCGACCCACACCGAGACCAGGCCGATCACCGCCGACGCCGCCATCGCGGCGACCGGGCGCGCCGTGAGCATCAGCGCCGTCGCGGCCGGGGTCACCACCAACGCGAACAGCAGCAGCGTGCCCACCGCCTGCACTGCCATCGTCACCGTCAGTCCGAGCAGCACCATGAACGCGATAGACAAGGCGCGCACCGGAATGCCCTTGGCTTCAGCGACTTTGCCGTTGACCGAGCTGAACAGCAGCGGCCGGAAGATGAACGAGATACCCAGGGCGGTCAGCACCAGGAGCGTGAGGAATGACAGCAGCTGTTCGGTGCTGATCGCCAGCAGGTTGCCGAACAGCACGTTGGTCAGCGTGGAGGAATTGCGGGTGGCCAGCGAGTTGAAGAACAACCCCAGACCGGTGGCGAACGCCAGCACGGTGCCGGTGGCGACCTCCCGTTCGGCGGCTCGTTTCCCCAGCGCGCCGATCACCAGCGCACCGCCGACGCAGAACACCCCCAGCCCCACCGCAGCGGGCAGGCCGATGAGCACGGCACCCGTGGCGCCCGGCAGACCGATGTGGGCCAGTGCGTGCGCGGCGAACGCGATGTGACGCACCACGATGAAGTACCCCATCAAGCCGGCCGCGAGAGCGACGATGGTGCCGCCCAGCCACGCGTTGCGCATGAAGGACGAACCCAGGATGTGCAGCCAGTTGTCCTGATACCCCAGCGCTACGACGGTGTGGGTCACTGCCCGCTCCGCATGTAGAGCTCACCCTGCAGGGTGTGGGCGACCTGGATGCTGGTCCCGTACATGTGGGTGAGCAGTGCGGAATCGACGACGCGGTCCAGCGGCGCGTGGTGGGCGTGCCCGTCGAGCAGGTAGATCGCGCTGTCGAGGACCGTCAGCAGCGGGTTGAGGTCGTGTGCCACCACCAAGACGGTCACGCCGAGCTCGCGCTTGAGCCGGCCCAGCACCGCGACGATCTCGTGCTGGTTGCGCAGGTCGAGGGAGGCCAGCGGCTCATCGAGGATCAGCATCCGCGGCCGGGCCACCAATGCACCGGCCAGCGCGATCCGCTGCCGCTGCCCACCGGACAGGTCCGAGAGGCGGCGATCGGCGATCTCGAGGCCGTCGACCCAGCCCAGCGCCTCGTCGACGCGCGCGCGATCGGCGGCGCCGGTGCGCCCGAAACCCCACCGCCGGCCGGTAAGGCCGAGCAGCACCGCATCGCGGGCACGGATCGCCTCGTTGGCATTGGCATCGTAATTCTGTGGGACGTAACCGATCTCGTCGTTGACCGCACCCGGGCGACGGCCGTACACCCGGACTTCGCCCGATGAGGGGGCGAGCAAACCGAGGATCACCTGCAGCAGCGTGGTCTTGCCCGACCCGTTGGGCCCGATGACGGCCACGAACCGGCCCGCATCGACGCGGAACGTCGACTCGCTCCACACCGTGCGCCCACCCCGTTCGACGCTGACGTCGTCGAAGGTCAGCGCCGGGACGGCGGCCGGCTCAGGTTCCGACACCGAGCGCCCCGGCCAGAGAATTCAGTTGCGCCACCTGCCAATCCTGAAACGAATCGGCGTCGTCGGGAAGTGTTTCGGTGACCTCGACCACGGCGATCCCGGCGCCCTCGGCCGCAGAGCGGATCTGTTCGGGTACCGATCCCTCGGTCTGGACGTTGTAGATCAGCACGTCGGCGCCCCGGTCGGCGAGCAACTGCAGGAATGCGTCGAGATCAGCCGGCGACGGCTCGCTCTCGTTGGCGGCTGCGGCCCGGTAGCCGCGCGGGGTTCGGTCGACCAGCCCCAGCGCGGTCGCCATGTCGTCGAACACGCTCTCGGTGGTCACGTAGGTCTTTCCGGCGGCGCCGGCCCTGATTGCGGCGATCGCGTCGCGGTACGGAGTCATCGACGCATCGAATTCGGCCCGGCGCTCGACGAAGTAGTCCGTCGCCGCCGACGACAGCGTCGTCAGCTCGGCGGTCACTGCGTCGGCGACCTCGGTCACCGCGTCGGGGTTGTACCAGACGTGCGGGTTGCCCTCGTGATCGTGATCGTGCCCGTGGTCGTGGCCCGCCTCCTCACCGTGCCCGCCACTGAGCTCGACCGCATTGACGACCGGCGCATCGGCGGCCGAGGTCGCGGCGAGTTTGGTCGCCCACTCGTCGTAGTGGCCGCCGTTGACGACCACCAGTTGCGCGCCCTCGAACGCGACCGCATCCGACGGGGCCGGTTCGTAGTCGTGCGGGTCGACCGACGAGCCGGCCAGCACCGTGGTCACCGAAGCGCACGCGCCGCCGAGCTGGGAGACGATGTCGCCCCATTGGTCGACGCTGACGACGACGTTCACCGGTTCGGTCGGGCACTCCGGGCCCTGCGCCTCAGGCGACGACGTGTCCCCACCGCCGCACGCGGACAGGGCGAAGGGAAGACAGGCGACGAGGGACGCGGCGAGCGCACGCATATTCCGGGACGTACCAAACACATCGCAACGATAACCGTTTTCAATAACGAGTGCACATCGTCGTGGCGACCGTCACGCGGACACTAGGCTCGACGTCATGGCACCGGTCTCCGTTGACCTCAACGCCGACCTCGGTGAGGGCTTCGGGGTCTGGACCCTCGGTGACGACGACGCGATGCTCGAGATCGTCACATCGGCCAACGTGGCGTGCGGATTCCATGCCGGCGACCCCGCCACGCTGCTCAAGGTGTGCCGCGCCGCCGCGGCCCGTGGGGTGAGGATCGGCGCCCAGGTCAGCTACCGCGACCTGGCCGGTTTCGGCAGGCGCTTCATCGACGTCAGTACCGAGGACCTGGTCGCCGACGTGATGTACCAGATCGGGGCGCTGTCGGCGCTGGCCGCCGCCGCCGGCTCCACCGTGTCCTACGTCAAACCGCACGGGGCGCTGTACAACTCGATCGTCACCCACCGCGCGCAGGCACAGGCCGTCGCGCAAGCCGTGCATGCCGTCGACCCGGCGCTGCCGGTGCTCGGCCTGGCCGGCTCGGTGTTCTTCACCGCCGCCGACGAACTCGGGCTGCGCACCGTGCCCGAGGCGTTCGCCGACCGGGCCTACCGGCCCGACGGACAGCTGGTCTCGCGCCGCGAGCGCAATGCGGTGCTGCACGACCTCGACGAGATCGCCGACCGGGTGATCTCCATGGTCACCGCCGGACGGGTGACCGCGGTCGACGGTTCGACGATCCCGATCACCGTCGAGTCGGTGTGCGTCCACGGCGACTCGCCCGGCGCGGTGCGCATCGCCACGGCGGTGCGTGAACGGCTGACAGGCGACGGTGTGACACTGGCCCCGTTCACCTGAGGGCCCCGGGAATATCCCCCACCCCGCCGGGTTTGTGTCTGGCGGACTCCGACGTAACCTCGTCGGGTTCGGCACACGTCAATCAGCCGTCGGAGGTGATGAGGATCGTCGCGTTCGACCCTCCGGCGACTCCCCCACAGCGGTGGGCCTACCCGCTGCTGCTCGTGCTCAGCGGGGTGGCGCTCGGGGTGTCCGGGCTGCCGGCGCCGCTGTACGGCATTTACGAGACCCACTGGCACCTCTCGCCGCTGGCCACCACGGTCGTGTTCGCGGTGTACGCCGTCGCCGCGCTGGCGGCGGTACTGGTCTCGGGTCGGATCTCCGACGTGGTGGGCCGCAAACCGGTACTCGTCGCCGCGCTGCTCGCGCTGATGGTGGGGCTCGGGGTGTTCCTGGTCGCCGACAGCATGGGGATGCTGCTGCTGGCCCGCACCATCCACGGCGCGGCGGTGGGTTCCATCGTCGTCGCCGGCGCTGCGGCGCTGCTGGACCTGCGGCCCGACCACGGTGTGCGCGCCGGGCAGCTCAGCGGCGTCAGCTTCAACATCGGCATGACCGTGGCGATCCTCGGGTCCGCGCTGCTCGCGCAATACGCCCCTCATCCACTGAGGACGCCGTACGCGGTGGTCGCGGTGATCTGCCTGGCCGTCGGCGTCGGCCTGCTGGCCCTGCGCGAGACCCACACCACCCGCACCCGCGGCCCCATCCGGATCGCCAAACCCGCGGTACCGCAGCAGATCCGGGGCGACTTCTGGTTCTCCGCACTCGGCGCGATGGCTTCCTGGTCGGTGCTCGGGGTGCTGCTGTCGCTGTACCCGTCGCTTGCCGCGCGCCAGACCCACATCGACAACCTGGTGTTCGGCGGCGCCGTCGTCGGCACCACGGCCTTCGCCGCCGCACTGGCGCAGTTGGCCGCCACCCGCATCCCGGCCAGGTACGCCGCGATCACCGGTGACACCGGCATGGCCGCTGCGCTGCTGCTCACGATCCCGGTGCTGCTGACCCATCAGTGGCAGCTGGTGTTCGTCGCGGCGGCGCTGCTCGGCGCGACCTTCGGACTCGGCTTCGGCGGCTCGTTGCGGCACCTGTCGGACGTCGTCCCCGCTGACCGGCGTGGCGAGACGATGTCGGCGTTCTATCTGCTGGCCTATACCGCGATGGCGGTACCCACCCTGATCGCGGGCTGGGCCGCCACACGCTGGGATCTGGCCGCGGTGTTCCCGTGGTTCGCAGGCACAGTGGCCGCGGCCTGCCTGGGTGCCGCGATCGCCGGGCTGCGCAGCATCAGGGCGGCCCGCACCGCTTAGGGTGGCGTCATGCGCCTGAAGGCCGGGCGGCCTGACCTGCAGGCCTACTCCGCGTATTTCGATCTGCCGGCAGCGGCACCGTCGGCCTCGGTGACCGTGACGTGGGCTGGGGTGACCACCCTGCTCATCGACGACGGCCGGTCGGCGGTGCTGACCGACGGCTTCTTCTCCCGGCCGGGACTGCTCATCGTCGCCACCCGGCCGCTGCGCCCGTCGCGCCGCCGCATCGACGACGCGCTGTCACGGCTCGGCGTGCGTCGCCTGGAGGCTGTCACCCCGGTGCACACCCACTACGACCATGCGATGGATTCCGCACTCGTCGCCGAACTGACCGGTGCCCGGTTGATCGGCGGGACATCGGCGGCGCACCTCGGCCGCGGGCACGGACTGGACCGGGTCGAGGTCGTCACCCCCGGTGAGACCGTCACCGCGGGCAACTTTGAGCTCACCCTCATCCAGGGCAACCACTGCCCGCCGGACCGGTTCCCCGGCAGCATCACCGCACCGGTGAAGCCGCCGGCCCGCGCGTCGGCCTACCGGTGCGGCGAAGCGTGGTCAGCCGTCGTGCACCATCGCCCCAGCGGTCTCGGACTGCTGGTCGTCGGCAGCGCGGGATTCCTGCCGGGCGCGCTTGCCGGCCGTCGCGCCGACGTGGTGTATCTCGGTGTCGGGCAGCTGGGTCTGCAACCGGAAAGCTATCTGGTCGAGTACTGGGCGCAGACGGTACGGACCGTCGGGGCACGCCAGGTGGTGCTGATTCACTGGGACGACTTCTTCCGCCCACTGCACAAACCGTTGCGCGCGTTGCCGTTCGCTGCCGACGACCTCGATGCGTCGATGCGCGTGCTGTCCCGGCTGGCCGCCGAGGACGGCGTCGGACTGCACCTGCCCACGCTGTGGCGGCCGGCCGCTCCGTGGAACTGACCGTCTCCGTCGCGGCGCTGGCCGCGGTGCTCGGCTTCGCGCTGCTCCGGCCGCACCGCTGGCCTGAGGCCGTGGTGGCGGTCCCCGCAGCCGGTGTGGTGATCGCCGCCGGCGCCATCTCCCCAGACGACGCGATCACCGAGGTCGCCCGGCTGGCACCGGTGGTCGGCTTCCTGGCCGCGGTGCTGGTGCTGGCCCGGTTGTGTGATGACGTGGGATTGTTCCACGCGGCCGGGCAGCTGATGGCCCGTGCCACCACAGGCGGCCAGAACCGGCTGCTGGCCTCTGTTTTCGCGATCGCCGCCGGGGTGACCGCGGTCCTGAGCCTGGACGCCACGGTGGTATTGCTGACGCCCGTCGTGCTGGCCACCGCACGCACGCTCGCGGTGCCGGCCCGACCCCACGTCTATGCCACCGCGCATCTGGCCAACACCGCGTCACTGCTGCTGCCGGTGTCGAACCTGACCAATCTGCTGGCCTTCAGCGCGGCCGGATTGTCGTTCCTGCATTTCGCGGCGGCCATGTCGCTGCCCTGGATGGCCGCAATTCTCGTCGAATTCGCGCTGCTGCGTTGGATTTTCGCCAAAGACCTGGCGGTGCGGCCGCGGCGGCAGCCGCCGACCATTCCCGTCGAGATGCCGCTGTTCGCGCTGGTGGTGGTCGGACTGACGCTGCTCGGTTTTGCCGTCACCTCGCTGCTGGGACTCTCACCGGCGTGGGCGGCACTGGCGGGCGGCGCGGTGCTCGGTGTGCGGGCGCTGGTCGAGCACCGCACCACAGTCCCAAGGATCGCCGCCGCCGCCGACGTGCCGTTCCTGGCATTCGTGCTGTGCCTGGGTGTTGTGGTCGCCGCGGTGATGCGCAGCGGTCTGGAGCCGGCGATGCACCGGCTGCTCCCGGACGGTCAGGGGTTCGCGGCGCTGCTCGGGATCGCGGCGGTGGCCGCTGTGCTGTCCAACGTCGTCAACAATCTGCCGGCGGTCCTGGTGCTGCTGCCGTTGGTGACCGCGGCCGGTCCGGCCGCCGTGCTCGCGGTGCTGATCGGGGTCAACATCGGACCCAACCTCACCTACGTCGGCTCATTGGCGAACCTGTTGTGGCGCAACGTGGTCCGGCGCGACATGAAGGCCGGCTTCGCCGAGTTCAGCCGCGTCGGCGTGTGCACCGCACCGCTGACCCTGCTCGCCGCGGTGCTGGGGCTGTGGGTGTGGATCCAGCTGTTCGGGCTGTAGGCCCATCGGCTCAGCCGCGGCGCTGCCTGGCGATCTCGGCGAGCACCACGCCCGCTGCGACCGACGCGTTGAGCGATTCGGTGGGCCCGGCCATCGGGATGGACACGATCGCGTCACAGTTCTCCCGGACCAGCCGGGAAAGTCCCTTGCCCTCGGAACCGACCACCATCACGATCGGACCGTCGGCGTCGAGCTGGTCGATCGTGGTGTCGCCGTCGGCGTCGAGGCCGACGACCTGCAGGCCCGCGTCGGCCCACTGCTTCAGTGTGCGGTTCAGGTTGGTGGCCCGCGCGACGGGCAGGCGCGCCGCCGCGCCCGCGCTGGTGCGCCACGCCACCGCGGTGACCGACGCAGAGCGGCGTTGCGGGATGAGCACACCGTGGCCGCCGAACGCGGCGACCGACCGAACGATCGCGCCGAGGTTGCGCGGATCGGAGATGTTGTCCAGAGCGACCATCAGCGGCGGCGCCGCATCGGCCTTGGCCTCGGCGAGCAGATCGTCGGGATGGGCGTAGTTGTATGGGGGCACCTGCAGCGCCAGACCCTGGTGCATGCCGTTGGACGCGATCCGGTCCAGGTCGTGTCGCGGCACCTCCAGGATCGAGATGCCCTTGTCCGCGGCGATCTGCACGGCCTCGGTGAGCCGCTCGTCGGAATCGGCGCCCAGCGCCACGTACAACGCCGTGGCGGGCACCCCGGCGCGCAGGCACTCGAGGACCGGGTTGCGCCCGAGCACGATCTCGGTGTCGTCGGTCTTCTTGTGCCTGCCCTGAGCCTGCCGCGCCGCCTTCGCGGCCCGCTTGCCGGCGGGATGGTGCGGTCGCTGATGCGCCGGCGGGGTCGCGCCCTTGCCCTCCAGCCCGCGCCTGCGCTGACCGCCGGACCCGACGGTCGGCCCCTTCTTGGTTCCGGCCTTGCGCACCGCACCGCGGCGCTGTGAATTGCCCGCCATTACTTGTCCGTTCCGTCCAGTAGTGACCACTGGGGACCGTCAGCGGTGTCGGTCACCTCGATCCCCGCCTCCTTGAGGCGATCGCGGATGGCATCGGCCTCGGCCCAGTCACGCCGGGCGCGAGCCTCCCCACGGCGGCGCACCTCCGCCTGGACCAGCACGTCGACCGCGGCCAGCGCCGCCGAGGTCTCGTCCCGGGACTCCCAGCGCTCGTCGAGCGGGTCGGCGCCGAGAATGCCCATCATCGCCCGGATCGACATGGCGTGGTCGAGTGCCGCGTCGTGGTCCCCGGCGTCGAGCGCCCGGTTGCCTTCCGCGCGTGCGGCGTGCACCTCGGCCAGCGCCATCGGCACGGCGAGGTCGTCATCGAGCGCGGCACCGAACTTCGGCGTCCACTGTCCCGGCACCACCGCGCCCACGCGGGTGCGCACCCGGTGCAAAAAATCCTCGATGCCGGTGTAGGCCTTGGCCGCGTCCTGCAGGGCGGTCTCGGAGAACTCCAGCATGGACCGGTAGTGGGCGCTGCCCAGGTAGTAGCGCAGCTCGGCCGCCCGAACCCGTTGCAGGACAGCGGGAATCGCAAGCACGTTGCCCAGCGACTTACTCATCTTCTCGCCGCCCATGGTGACCCAGCCGTTGTGCAGCCAGAACCGGGCGAAACCGTCGCCGGCAGCCTCGGCCTGCGCGATCTCGTTCTCATGGTGCGGGAACACCAGATCCATACCGCCGGCGTGAATGTCGAACTCCGACCCGAGGTAGGACTCGCACATCGCGACGCATTCGGTGTGCCAGCCGGGACGGCCGCGGCCCCACGGCGTCGGCCACGACGGCTCACCGGGTTTGGCGCCCTTCCACAGCGTGAAGTCACGCTGGTCGCGCTTGCCCGTCGCGACGCCCTCGCCCTGGTGGACATCGTCGATCCTGTGGCCGGACAGCTTGCCGTAATCGGGCAGCGTGGACACGTCGAAGTACACGTCGCCGTCACCGGTGTAGGCGTGGCCGCGCTCGATCAGCCGCCCGATCAACTCGACCATCTGGGTGATGTGCCCGGTTGCGCGCGGTTCGGCAGACGGCGGGAGCACCCCGAGCGCGTCGTAGGCGGCGCTGAACGCGCGTTCGTAGGTGGCGGCCCACTCCCACCAAGGGCGGCCCGCGTCGGCGGCCTTGGTAAGGATTTTGTCGTCGATGTCGGTGACGTTGCGGATAAACGCGACGTCGAAGCCTTTGGCGGTGAGCCAGCGTCGCAGCACGTCGAACGCGACACCGCTGCGCACATGACCGATGTGAGGCAGGCCCTGCACCGTAGCGCCGCACAGGTAGATGGAGACGTGGCCGGGCCGCAGTGGCGCGAAGTCGCGCACACCGCCAGACAACGTGTCATAGAGCCGCATGACAGCTGCGGGGCTTTCGGTCACGACCGGCCAGCTTACCGGCAGGTTCAGGCTGAACCCGCATCGCGGATCACCAGGGCCGTCGCTATCGCCGCCAGACCCTCGCCCCGGCCGGTCAGACCCAGGCCGTCGGTGGTGGTCGCCGACACCGACACCGGCGCACCGAGCAGTTCGGAGAGTAGCTTCTGAGACTCGGCGCGGCGCGGGCCGATCTTGGGCCGGTTCCCGATCACCTGCACGGCAGCGTTGCCGACGCGCAGGTCTGCGGCGGCCAACAGAGAATGCACGTGCCGAAGCATGTCGGCACCGCTGACTCCCCGCCATTGTGGCCGGTCGGTGCCGAACACTTCGCCGATGTCGCCCATGCCCGCTGCGGACAGCAGCGCGTCGCAGAGAGCATGGGCGGCCACGTCACCGTCCGAGTGGCCGGCGCAACCGTCTGCGTCATCGAACAGCAGACCCAGCAGCCAGCACGGACGACCGGATTCGATGGGATGTACGTCAGTGCCGAGCCCGACGCGGATGCTCGGCGGTATCACAGCCGCATCAACAGGTGCGACTAGGACGCTGCGGCGAGGACTTCGTCCAGAATCGTCGCGGCCTTGGCGTCATCGGTGTTCTCGGCAAGCGCGAGTTCACCCACCAGGATCTGGCGAGCCTTGGCCAACATGCGCTTCTCACCCGCAGAAAGGCCGCGCTCCTGATCGCGACGCCACAGGTCGCGAACGACCTCGGCGACCTTGTTCACGTCACCGGAGGCCAGCTTCTCCAGATTGGCCTTGTACCGCCGCGACCAGTTGGTCGGCTCCTCGGTATGCGGTGCCCGCAACACCTGGAAGACCTTGTCCAGGCCCTCCTGCCCGACAACATCGCGCACGCCCACGTATTCGGCGTTGTCTGCGGGTACTCGAACGGTGAGATCACCCTGGGCGACCTTCAGGACGAGATACTCCTTCTGCTCGCCTTTGATGGTCCGGGTTTCGATCGCCTCGATCAACGCAGCACCGTGGTGTGGATAGACGACGGTGTCTCCGACCTTGAAAATCATCAGTTTCGAGCCCCTTTCACCCCTCGATCTTAACACGGGCCGTTATCCGGTGCGGATCAACGATGCAGGTCAGGGGCACCGATGGTCTGCGCCAGGGGTTGACACCACAGCGAATCCGTGCATCGCCACGCCCCGATCGCGGGCGTGACGGGAGCGGCCCCGACCTCCGCTACCGCGGCAATTCATCACCTACTACTCTGCATAGTCGAACCACGGTGCCCGGCGGGAAATGTCACCGCCGGCTAAGCAGGAGGCCCCCAGTGAACCCCTTCAAACGGCGCTCTTCTGTCGTCGCCGCGCTGGCGACTTGCGGTGTGGCCGCGTCGGTCGTGCTCAGCGGCTGCGGCGCCGGGCAGGTCTCCCAGACCGCGACCCAGGAGCCCGCGGTCAACGGCACGAGTGGCAACGTCGGCAGCATTGCGCTGCGCAACGTCCACCTCCGCGCCCCTCAGACCACCGACTACGTACAGCCCGGCACCGAGGTCGAGTTGCTGTTCGTCGCGGCGAACGCCTCGGCCGACGTCCCCGACAAGCTGGTCAAGATCACCTCCGACATCGGCGAGGTCACCCTGACCGGCGACGGCGCCGTGCCGGTGAACGGTTCACTCCTGGTCGGCGCACCCGATGGCCAGATCTCGGCGCTGGAAAGCGTGGAACCGGCCGACGCGGCCGAGGCCACCGTGGAGTTGAACAAGCCGATCACCAACGGCCTCACCTACGACTTCACCTTCACCTTCCAGAACGCCGGCGAGACGACCGTGCCGGTGCCGATCTCGGCCGGTGAGACCCCGCGCCGGGACGCCGGGGGCGGCGGCGGAGCCACCCACGGCGGTGGCGGCGGACACTAGAGCGCCGTCCGGCGCGACACGGTTGCGCGCCACCGACGTTCTGTCGGGGCCGGCGGCTACGGTCAGCGCGTGGCCCGGACAAATTCGAAAGTACGTTCGCAGTATCGTTGTTCGGAGTGCCATCACGTCACCCCGAAATGGGTGGGCCGATGCCCGGAATGCGGCACCTGGGGCACGGTCAACGAGGTGGCGCTGAGCGCGGTCGGCGGTTCGGCGGCCCGGCGTCCGGTCGCGCCGGCCTCCCCGGCCGTGCCGATCAGCTCGATCGACCCGGGCAGCACCCGGCACTTCCACACCGGTATCAGCGAGCTCGACCGGGTGCTCGGCGGCGGCGTGGTCCCCGGCTCGGTGACCCTGCTCGCCGGAGATCCCGGGGTCGGCAAATCGACCCTGCTGCTGGAGGTCGCCCACCGCTGGGCGTCGACCGGCCGCAGGGCGCTGTACCTGTCGGGCGAGGAGTCGGCCGGGCAGATCAGACTGCGCGCCGAGCGCACCGGCTGCACCCACGACGAGGTCTACCTCGCCGCCGAGTCCGACCTGCAGACTGCGCTCGGCCACATCGACGTCGTGGCACCCAGCCTGGTCGTCGTCGACTCTGTGCAGACCATGTCGACCACCGAGGCCGACGGGGTGACCGGCGGAGTCACCCAGGTCCGCGCCGTCACCACCGCACTGACCATGACGGCCAAGACGACCGGTGTCGCGATGCTGCTCGTCGGACACGTCACCAAGGACGGCGCGATCGCGGGGCCGCGGTCCCTGGAGCACCTCGTCGACGTCGTCCTGCACTTCGAGGGCGACCGCGCGTCCGCGCTGCGCATGGTCCGCGGCATCAAGAACCGTTTCGGCGCCGCCGACGAGGTCGGGTGTTTCCTGTTGCACGACAACGGAATCGAATGCGTATCCGATCCATCCGGGTTGTTCCTCGACCAGCGGCCCAAGCCGGTGTCGGGCACCGCGGTCACGGTCACGCTCGACGGCAAGCGGCCCATGATCGGAGAGGTGCAGGCCCTCATCGGCGCGCCGGCCAGCGGCAGCCCCCGGCGGGCCGTCAGTGGCATCGACTCGTCCCGCGCGGCGATGATCACCGCGGTGCTGGAGAAGCGGGCGCGGCTGCCGGTCGGCACCAACGACATCTACCTGTCCACCGTCGGCGGCATGCGACTGACCGACTCCTCCTCGGACCTGGCCGTTGCCCTGGCGATCGCGTCGGCCTACACCGATCTCGCGCTGCCCACCACCGCGATTGCGATCGGCGAGGTCGGCCTGGCCGGGGATCTGCGCCGGGTGACGGGCATGGACCGCAGGCTGGCCGAGGCGGCCAGGCTCGGGTTCACCTGCGCGGTCGTCCCGGCCGGGGTGGCGTCGGCGCCGCCCGGGCTGCAGGTGCTGTCGGCGGACAACATCACCTCGGCATTGCAGGTGCTGCGGCGCATCAGCCAGAATGGCGCGAACTGACAGTCCAGCGCAGACCGTGGAGACGATGTGGCCGTGAAGTCGACGACAGCCCGGGCTCCGCGCACGGTCGTGCCACTGGTACGCCCGACGCTGCGTGAAACGATCGCGCGCCTGGCCCCCGGGACGCCACTGCGCGACGGCCTGGAACGCATCCTGCGCGGCCGCACCGGCGCGCTGATAGTGATCGGCTACGACGACAGCGTGGAGGCCATCTGCGACGGTGGCTTCTCCCTGGATGTGCGGTACGCGCCGACGCGGCTGCGGGAGCTGTCGAAGATGGACGGGGCAGTGGTGCTGTCCAGCGACGGCAGCCGCATCCTGCGGGCCAACGTCCAGCTGGTACCCGATCCGTCCATCCCCACCGAAGAGTCCGGAACCAGGCACCGGTCCGCCGAGCGCACCGCGATCCAGACCGGCTACCCGGTGATCTCGGTGAGTCACTCGATGAGCATCGTGACCGTCTACGTCGCCGGCGAGCGCCACGTGGTGCCCGAGTCGGCGACCATCCTGTCGCGCGCGAACCAGACCATCGACACGCTCGAGCGCTACAAGACGCGTCTCGACGAGGTCAGCCGGCAGCTGTCGATGGCCGAGATCGAGGACTTCGTGACGCTGCGGGACGTGATGACCGTCGTGCAGCGATTGGAGATGGTGCGCCGGATCAGCCTGGAGATCGACTCCGACGTGGTCGAACTCGGCACCGACGGGCGTCAGCTCAAGCTGCAGCTCGACGAACTGGTCGGCGACAACGACACCGAGCGCGAGCTGATCGTTCGCGACTACCACGCCAACCCCGACCCGCCCACGTCGGCGCAGGTGACCGCGACGCTGGAGGAGCTCGACGCGCTGTCGGACAACGAGCTGCTGGACTTCACCACACTCGCGCGGGTTTTCGGCTACCCGTCGACGGCCGAAGCGCAGGACTCGGCGATGAGCTCACGCGGCTACCGGGCGATGGCGGGTATCCCGCGGCTGCAGTTCGCGCATGTCGACCTGCTCGTCCGCAATTTCGGCTCGCTGCAGGGGCTGCTCGCGGCCAGCGCCAGCGACCTGCAGTCGGTCGAAGGCATCGGCTCGATGTGGGCCCGCCACATCAGAGAGGGCCTGTCTCAGCTGGCCGAGTCCACGATCGCCGACCGGCTCGCCTGAGCCGACCGGCCGCCTGGCTCAGCCGATGGGTCCGGGCGGCTGCCCGGGGCCCTGGGGGGGAAGGTTGCCCGGCGCGGCCGCGGGCTGGGCCAGGATGAACGGCACCGTCGCCGACCGCAGATTGCCCAGCTGCACGACGAGGTTGTAGGTGCCGGGGCCGATGGGTTGCCGCGGCAGCGGGCAATTCGGCGCCGAACCCATGCCGGTCCAGGTGACCTCGGTGGTGACCTGCTCGCCCGGCTGGAAGGTCTTGATCAGCGTCTCGTTGGACGGCGCGCAGTCGAGGTTCGACCACAGCCGCTCGTTGTTCAGCGAATACACGTAGGCCGCGAGCACGGCCGCCCCGACATCACGCTGGCAGGCGACCAGACCGATGTTGGTGACCACCATCGTGAATTTCGGCTGATCGCCCACGATGTACTGCGGCTGGTTGGTGATGCCCTTGACGGCGAGCGTGGAATCCGGGCAGTCGTCGCCCTCTTTCAGGATGGGCGGCGGTACCACCGCGGCCGTCGGGGTTGGGGTCGGCGGCGGGGCCTGCTGCGCCGGCGGCTGGATCGGCGTCTTGACGTTGGGATCCTCACCCGGCAGCGGCGGTGGCGGGGCTGCCTCGGCGCTGGGCGCCTCCGACTCGTTGGCCGTCGGCTGCTCACTGCTGGTGCTGTTCATCACGACGACCGCGACCACAGCGGCGACGATCGCGATGACCAGCACGGCGATGCCGGCCGCGAGCGCCCTGCGGCGCCAGTAAATCTGCCTGGGCAGCGGCCCATGTGGTTCTAGATCCAGCACATCATCACGGTAAGGCCAGGTCACGCCGCCTTGTCCGACGTGCCCCGGCGTGTCGCGCCTCAGGCTTCGCCGATGTCCCCGATATGGTCACGCAAGACCACCTGACCGTCGGCCAGGTGATAGGTCAGCCCCACGATCGCCAGTTTCCCGTCCCGCACCGCCTCGGAGATCGCGGTGGAGCGGCTCAGCAGCTGCCTGCCGGTCTCGGTGACGTGGCGGGCCTCGAACTCGTCGACCCGAGTCAACCCGTCGCGGCGGCCCAACAGGATCGACGGCGTCACCCGCTCCACGACGTCGCGGACGTACCCGGACGGCACGACTCCTTCGTCGAGCGCCGACAGTGTCGCTCCGACCGCGCCGCAGCTGTCGTGGCCGAGCACCACGATCAGCGGAACGCTGAGCACGGTGACGGCGTACTCGATGGAGCCCAGCACTGCGCCGTCGATCACGTGGCCGGCCGTGCGGACGACGAACATGTCGCCGAGGCCCTGGTCGAAGATGATCTCGGCGGCGACCCGGCTGTCCGCACAGCCGAACACCACCGCGGTCGGCTTCTGCGCGGCCGCCAGCTTGGCTCGGTGCTCGATGCTCTGACTCGGGTGCTCGGGACGCCCGGCAACGAAACGCTCGTTACCCTCTTTGAGTGCTTTCCAGGCGGTCAACGGGCTCGTGTTCGGCATGGCCGTCATTCTGCCTGAGCCGGTCGCGATGATCGATCCCGAGGACCTGATCAACTGGTATGAGGATGCCCAGCGGGACCTGCCGTGGCGCAGGCCGGGCGTCTCGGCGTGGCAGATCCTGGTCAGCGAGTTCATGCTGCAGCAGACCCCGGTGGCGCGGGTGCAGCCGATCTGGGTGGCCTGGATCGAGCGCTGGCCGACACCCTCGGCGACCGCCGCCGCGGGCGCCGCCGAGGTGCTGCGCGCGTGGGGCAAGCTCGGCTATCCGCGGCGGGCCAAGCGGCTCCACGAATGCGCCACGGTGATCGCCGCCGAACACGGCGACGTGGTGCCCGCCGATGTCGACACGCTGCTGTCGCTGCCGGGCATCGGGACCTATACCGCGCGAGCTGTGGCCTGTTTCGCCTACGGGCAGCGAGTTCCGGTCGTGGACACCAACGTTCGCCGTGTGGTGGCCCGCACCGTGCACGGCCTCGCCGACGCCGGCTCCCCGTCGACGCGCGACCTCGCCGACGTCGAGGCACTGCTGCCCGGTCACGACAGGGCGGCCCGATTCTCGGTGGCGCTCATGGAGTTCGGCGCGACGGTGTGCACGGCCAGGGCCCCCCGGTGCGGGGTGTGCCCGCTGCCACGGTGTGCGTGGCGCTCGCGCGGTTTCCCTGCGGGCAGCGGCCCGGCCAAGCGGGTGCAGAAGTATGCCGGCACCGACCGGCAGGTGCGTGGCCGCCTCCTGGATGTGTTGCGCGCCAGCGTTTCTCCGGTGTCACGTGAGCAGCTCGACCTCGCGTGGACGACCGACACCGCGCAGCGCGATCGGGCCCTGGACTCGCTGCTGGTCGACGGGCTGGTGGAGCAGACCGCGGACGGCCGCTTCGCGCTGTGCGGCGAGGGCAGTTGTTGAGGATGGCCGCTACGCCAGCACGGCCACCTTCGCTTCGGATTCCGCGGAGTTGAACTGCCGGCGGTAGTCCGACGGCGTCACCCCGATGATGCGGCGGAAGTGGTGGCGTAACAGCGTCGAGGTGCCGAAGCCGGACCGTTCGGCGATGCTGTCGACGTCCAGCGTGGTCTCTTCGAGCAGGCGGCGTGCGTAGAGCACCCGCTGGTCGGTCACCCATTGCATCGGGGTGCGGCCGGTCTCCTCGACGAAGCGGCGCGCGAACGTGCGCCCCGACATGTGGGCCCGCCGCGCGAGCGTGGTGACGGTGTGCGGCTTGTCCAGGTTGGCCAGGATCCAGTCCAAGTGGGGGGCGAACCGTTCGGAACACTTCACCGGGATCGGCTGCTCGATGTACTGCCGTTGCCCGCCGTCGCGCTGGGGTGGCACCACCATGCGGCGGGCGATGGTGTTGGTGACCTCGCTGCCGAGCTCGCGGCGCACCAGGTGCAGGCACGCGTCGATGCCGGCGGCGGTGCCCGCGCTGGTGATGAGGTTGCCGTCGTCGACGAACAGCACGTTGCGGTCGACCCGGGCAGTCGGATACAGCTGCGCGAGCTCGTCGGCGTGCATCCAGTGCGTGGTGCACGGACGCCCGTCGAGCAGACCTGCGGCGCCGGCGACGAATGCCCCCGAGCACACGGTGAGGATGATCGACCCCGCGTCGGCCGCGCGCCGCACCGCGTCGAGCGCCTCAGGCAGGTAATCGGCGCCGCCGATGGCCGGTATCGCCACCAGATCAGCCCCGAGCAGGTCGTCGAGGCCGTGGTCAGGGGTGAGCGAGGCCCCCACCGAGGTCCGCAGCGGCTTACCCGGCTCCGGACCGCACACCTTAAAGTCGAAGTTCGGCACCCCGTCGCCGGAGCGGTCGATGCCGAAGACCTCGCAGATGACCCCGAACTCGAACACCGCGAGGTTGTCGAGCACCAGCGCCGACACACTTTTCAACGTCATGGCAGTATCTTATCGTCAGATGTCACTTCTGCCACTATTGGCCGGATATTGCCTGAACGCACTATTGCTGCCATGAGTATCGCATTGCCCTATCTGATGCTGTTTTCTCCGTTCGCGCTGGCAGCGGTCCTGGGTTGGGCCGCCCACCGCTCCGGCACCCTCCGTGTGCACCTCGACCAGTTCCGCTGGGCAGCACCGATGGCCGGGCTGTTGTTCCCCGACCGCGACCGCGACCGGGAACAGCACGACCTCGACGCGATCCGCACCAGGTTCGAGGAGCACCCGAGTTGGCCTGTCCCGAGCGCGTCAGGCGAACGTCGTTAGAAACTCCGTCACGGCGTCCCGATATTTCCGCGCGGCGTCGTCGTGGATGAGGTGCCCGGCGCCGGGCACATGCAGAAACCGGGCCGCCGGCGACATCTCGGCCATCGCGCACATCTGCCCCGGCGGGGCCACCGACGCCTCCGCCTCCATCAGCAGGGCCGGCACCGCGACTGCCCGCCACTGGTCCCAATAGTCCCGTCTCCCCCACTCCGCGGCGATCTCGATCCACTTGGCGGGGTGGCCGTGCAACCGCCAGCCCGTGGCCGTCCGGTCGAACGCCTCCAGGAAGTACTGCCCGGCCACCGGCCCGAACTCGGCGTACACCTGATCTGCCGAGCCGAACTCGACCGGCAGGGCGTGCACCCACGGTTCCCACGGGCCCGTCGTCCGGCCCCGGAAGTCCGGCGCCATGTCCTCCACGACCAGCGCCGCGACCAGATCCGGACGCTCGGCCGCCAGACACCACGAGTGCAGCGCTCCCATCGAATGCCCCACCATGACAGCGGGCTCGTCGAGTTGCGTGACCGCGTCGCCGAGATCGGCCACGAACCGTTCGGTGCAGATCGGATGCGGATCGGCGACATCCCGGCCCCGGTGCCATGGCGCATCGTAGGTGTACACCCGGCCCAGCTGCGTCAGCCACGGCAGCTGCCTCGGCCAGGTGCTGCCCCGGCCCATCAGGCCGTGCACCAGGACCAGTGGACGCCCGCGACCACCGTGGAAGGTGAGCAGATCCATCAATCCATCATGCCGACGGGGCGCGGTAGCCTGAACGCCATGTCCACCAAGACCCCTGTGGTGAAGATCAACGCAATCGAGGTCCCGGCGGGCGCCGGCCCAGAGCTGGAGAAGCGGTTCGCCCACCGCGCCCACGCCGTCGACAACCAGCCCGGCTTCCTGGGCTTCCAGCTGCTGCGCCCGGTCAAGGGCGAGGACCGCTACTTCGTCGTCACCCAGTGGGAGTCCGACGAGGCGTTCCAGGCCTGGGCCACCGGCCCGGCCATCGAGGCGCACGCCGGTGAGCGCGCCAACCCTGTGGCCAAGGGTGCCTCACTGCTGGAGTTCGAGGTCGTGCTCGACGTTGCGGGGACTGACTAACAGGGCGCAGGCAGGCCGGACCCGACGCAGAGCGGCCACGCTGGTGGTCGCCCTGGTCAGTGTCGCCTCCCTGGCCTGCGGGTGTGCAGCCACGCACCCGGCTCCGGCCGACGCCGCGTACGGCGCGCCCATCCAGATCAACACGCCCCAGGGTCTGCGGGCCAAGCAGACCATGGACATGCTCAACAGCGACTGGCCGATCGGCGAGGTCGGCGTCCGCACGCTGGCCGCCCCGCAGGCCGTCGAGCACGTCGGCGTCACGCTCGACCGGATGTGGTGGGACAGGCCGTTCACCGTGACCGACGTCGACGTCGGGGCCGGGCACGCGAAGCTCGACGTGCTCACGTCCTATGGCGTCGCCCAGACGATCGAGCTGCGCACCGATGACGCCGGCATGGTGGACCGGTTCAACGTCGAATTGGTGCCTCCGGTCGTCGAGGAGTGGTCCGACATCGACGAACTGCTGACCGGGGCGGGAGCGCGTTACTCCTACCAGGTGGCCAAGGTCGACGACGGGCGGTGCGTCAAAGTGGCGGGTTCCAACACCGACATGTCCCTGCCACTGGCGTCGATCTTCAAGCTCTACGTGCTGCTCGCCGTCGCCGACGCGGTCAAGGCGGACACCCTGGAGTGGACGGACACCCTGACGATCACCGAGGACGCCAAGGCCGTCGGTTCGTCGGCGTTCGACGACCTTGACCCCGGCGCCACGGTCTCGGTACGCGAGGCCGCCCAGCAGATGATCTCGGCCAGCGACAACATGGCCACCGACCTGCTGATCGAACGGCTCGGACCCGGAGCCATCGAGCGGGCGCTGGTCGCGGCCGGACATCACGATCCGGCGAGCATGACGCCGTTCCCGACGATGCACGAGCTCTTCTCGGTCGGCTGGGGCACCCCGGATCTGCGCGAGCAGTGGAAGCAGGCCTCGCGTGAGGGCCGCGCGCAGCTGCTGCAGCAGACGAATTCCCGCCCCTACGAACCGGACCCGAAGCGCACTCACGAGCCCGCGTCGGACATCGGCGCCGAATGGTACGGCAGCGCCGCCGACATCTGCCGGCTGCACGCCGCGCTGCAGAAAGGCGCGGTGGGTGAGGCGGCCCCGGTGAAGGACATCCTGTCGGCGGTCCCCGGCATCGATCTGGACCGCCGGGAGTGGCCCTACATCGGTGCCAAGGCGGGCAATCTGCCCGGCGACCTGACGTTCAGCTGGTACGCCGTCGACGCGTCCGGTCAGCCGTGGGTGGTCAGCCTGCAGTCGAACTGGCCGGAGTTCCGCAGCCAGACAGCTGCGGCGTGGCTGATGTCGATCGCCCGGCAGACCTTCGAGCTGATCCCGAACTGAGCAGCGGGCCTCACATCGTCCGCAGGGTCCACGCGTGCCCGCGGAAATGCATGGCCGTGCAGCTGACCGGCGCGACGTCGACGCGCCAGAACGACTTCGCCGGTGCGTCGAGCGCGGCCAGGATCGCGGCCCGGACCACCGCCGGATGGGTGACGGCCACGACGCGGCCGGGCTCGGACGTCACCGCGGCCAGCCAGCGGCCCGTCCGGGCGATCAGGTCGGCCACCGATTCGCCGCCGTGCGGGGCACTCGCCGCATCGGTGAGCCAGACCGCCATCTGATCGGGGGCCACGGCGCTGAGCGCATCCCCCTGCCACCGGCCGCAGTCCAGGTCGGCCAGCAACGGCTCGACGGCCGGGGCCAGGCCCAGCAGCTCGGCCGTCTGCCGGGCCCGCGCCTCGGGACCGCAGAACACCCGCCCCGCCCCGGCAAGGTCGATTCGGCCGACGCGGGCGATCTGGTCTCGTCCGAGCCGGTTCACCGGCTCGTCGCGGGGAAACCGTCCGGCCGACATCGCGTCGGTCATCGCGTGCGACACGAGCGTCAGCCGGACGACTTCACTCACCGCGAGTCACCCCGAGACGGGCTGCTTACGCTCCCCGAGCACTCGCGAGATCATCGCGGCGAACACCAGACCGATCGTCGCGTAGATGACCACCTGGGTGCCCAGCGAGTACAGGCGGAACTCGTAGAGCACATCGGCCGGGAATCCCTCGTACACAATGACGCCCGCATCATCGATCAACGGCCCTGGGGTTTCCTCGATCGACGGCAGCACCAGCATCACGACGGCGATGGCGACCAGGTACGCAGCCCCGGCGGCGACCGTCGCGTTCCAGGCGCCGAGCCTGACCGCCCACCGCCTACCGAGGTACACCGCGCCGACCAGCAGAGCGGCCGACAGCACGACGACGGCCAGGTAGAGCAGCGTGCGCTGCCGGATCGTCTCGTCCAGGCTCAGTGCCGGCGGGCTCGCCGGATATTTCAGCGACGGAACCACGTAGAGGCTCAACAGCATTCCGCCCGCGACGTACAGCGACAGCAATCGCGCCGAGATGTCGCCGACCCGGCCGTAGGCCACCGCGAACGCGACGGCGAACAACGCGCCGATGGCCAGGCTGAACAACAGCACACCCAGCCCCATGCCGATGTTCATCTGGACACCGCGCGTGAATCCGCCGCCGTCGCCGTGGCTGTGGCCGTGACCGCCGTGCTCGAGCGCCTCATGCGCGGCGCCCACACCCTCTTCGTATCCGATGGCGCGTTCGATCTGCGGCTCGACGAAGATCCTGGCGAACAGGAACGCGAGCATGCCTGCGATGGCGCCGGCCAGGAGGCCGCGCCCGATGATCTGCTTCTCCATGTTCGGTTATGCCTCCCGAGCCTCTAGTGGCAGGGGAAGCCGAGGAGATGGCGGGCGTCGTGCACGAACTCGTGGATGTAGGTGTTGCTGCCGAAGACCGACGTCGCCCCCTGATCCATGCCGACGAAGTACAGGACGACGAGCGCGAAGAACGCGGTCAGCGAGAGCCACACCGCGGCCCTGGTTCCTGAGAAGTCGATGGCGCCTGCGGAGGTCCTGCTCAGCTCGGGTGACGTCATGGTGGTTCCTTTCCGGGATTTCGCGTCCCTGCCAGATGTGCGACGGATCCGGGTCTGACTGTCACAGTGGCGCGACCGTTCTGGAATTCCACCAGGTTCCGGTGCCCGTCGATTACTCGAGCATCGTAAGCCAGACGGGGCGGCCACCCTCCCCCGGTTCGAGAATTGGGAAAGGTGACCGCCCCGTCTGGGTTGTCGCTGTTACTCGGCTGCGGCTGCCCCGCCACCGGCTCCGGCGCCGGAGAGCTCCGGTTCCGCACCGGCGGCCGGCTTGCGGGCGCCGGAGAACGTGAACACCGCGTCCTCGCCCTGACCCTCGCCGTCCCAGTTCTCGACGTCGACGGTGACGAGCTGACCGGGTCCGACCTCCTCGAAGAGGATCTTCTCCGACAGGGCGTCCTCGATCTCGCGCTGGATGGTCCGTCGCAGCGGGCGGGCGCCCAGCACCGGATCGAAACCGCGCTTGGCCAGCAGCGCCTTGGCCTTGTCGGTCAGCACCATCTCCATGTCCTTGGCCTTCAGCTGCTTGGACACCCGGCCGATCATCAGGTCGACCATCTTGATGATCTCGTCCTGCGTCAGCTGGTGGAACACGATGATGTCGTCGATACGGTTGAGGAACTCCGGACGGAAGTGCTTCTTCAGTTCGTCGTGAACCTTCTGCTTCATCCGCTCGTAGTTGTTCTCGCCGCCACCCTGGGTGAAGCCCAGACCGACCGCCTTGCTGATGTCGCTGGTGCCGAGGTTCGAGGTGAAGATCAGCACCGTGTTCTTGAAGTCGACCGTGCGGCCCTGACCGTCGGTCAGGCGGCCGTCCTCGAGCACCTGCAGGAGGCTGTTGTAGATCTCCTGGTGTGCCTTCTCGATCTCGTCGAACAGCACGACCGAGAACGGCTTGCGGCGCACCTTCTCGGTGAGCTGGCCGCCCTCTTCGTAGCCGACGTACCCCGGAGGGGCACCGAACAGCCGCGACGCGGTGAAGCGGTCGTGGAACTCGCCCATGTCGATCTGGATGAGCGCGTCGTCGTCGCCGAACAGGAAGTTGGCCAGCGCCTTGGACAGCTCGGTCTTACCGACACCGGACGGGCCGGCGAAGATGAACGAACCGGACGGGCGCTTCGGATCCTTCAGACCCGCACGGGTACGGCGGATCGCCTTCGAGACGGCCTTGACGGCGTCCTCCTGGCCGATGATCCGCTTGTGCAGCTCGTCTTCCATGCGGAGCAGACGGGTGGTCTCCTCCTCGGTCAGCTTGAAGACCGGGATTCCGGTCCAGTTGCCCAGCACCTCGGCGATCTGCTCGTCGTCGACCTCGGCCACGACATCGAGATCACCTGAGCGCCACTGCTTCTCACGCTCAGCGCGCTGCGCGACCAGCTGCTTCTCCTTGTCGCGCAGGCTCGCGGCCTTCTCGAAGTCCTGCGCGTCGATCGCGGACTCCTTCTCCCGGCGCGCGTCGGCGATCTTCTCGTCGAACTCGCGAAGGTCCGGCGGCGCGGTCATCCGGCGGATGCGCATCCGGGCGCCGGCCTCGTCGATGAGGTCGATCGCCTTGTCCGGCAGGAACCGGTCGTTGATGTAGCGGTCGGCCAGCGTGGCCGCGGCGGCGATCGCACCGTCGGTGATGGACACCCGGTGGTGCGCCTCGTAGCGGTCGCGCAGACCCTTGAGGATCTCGATCGTGTGCTCGACCGTCGGCTCGCCGACCTGGACGGGCTGGAAGCGGCGCTCCAGCGCGGCGTCCTTCTCGATGTACTTGCGGTACTCGTCGAGGGTGGTCGCACCGATGGTCTGCAGCTCACCGCGGGCCAGCTTCGGCTTGAGGATGGACGCGGCGTCGATCGCGCCCTCGGCGGCACCCGCGCCGACGAGCGTGTGCAGCTCGTCGATGAACAGGATGATGTCGCCGCGGGTGTTGATCTCCTTGAGCACCTTCTTCAGGCGTTCCTCGAAATCACCCCGGTAGCGGCTGCCCGCGACCAGCGACCCGAGGTCCAGCGTGTAGAGCTGCTTGTCCTTCAGCGTCTCGGGCACGTCGCCGTGCACGATCGCCTGGGCCAGGCCCTCCACGACGGCGGTCTTGCCGACACCGGGCTCGCCGATCAGCACCGGGTTGTTCTTGGTGCGGCGGCTCAGCACCTGCATGACCCGCTCGATTTCCTTCTCACGGCCGATGACCGGATCGAGCTTGCCCTCCATCGCGGCGGCGGTCAGGTTGCGGCCGAACTGGTCGAGCACGAGCGAGGTGGACGGGTTGCCCGCCTCGCCGCCCCGGCCTCCGGTGCCCGCCTCGGCGGTCTCCTTGCCCTGGTAGCCGCTCAGCAGCTGGATGACCTGCTGGCGCACCCGGGTCAGCTCGGCTCCGAGCTTGACGAGCACCTGCGCGGCGACGCCCTCACCCTCGCGGATGAGACCGAGCAGGATGTGCTCGGTGCCGATGTAGTTGTGGCCGAGCTGCAACGCCTCACGAAGGCTGAGCTCCAGCACCTTCTTGGCTCGGGGGGTGAAAGGGATGTGCCCGGACGGCGCCTGCTGACCCTGGCCGATGATCTCTTCGACCTGGCTGCGCACGCCCTCCAGGGAGATGCCCAGCGACTCGAGCGACTTGGCGGCTACGCCTTCACCTTCGTGAATGAGGCCCAGCAGGATGTGCTCGGTGCCGATGTAGTTGTGGTTGAGCATCCGGGCCTCTTCTTGAGCCAGGACGACAACCCGACGCGCACGGTCGGTGAATCTTTCGAACATCCGTGGTTACCTGCTCTCCATCGCATATATGAGGTGGTCTGCACTGATGCGCCCTGACGGCGGTGTCGCTCCAGTGCTTTGCACCTACGCCGTCCACTCTAATGGTCGGCGGCTCCGGGTGCCCCGCCTGCCGGTCCCCGAAGGGATTGACACATGAACCGCGGAAGGCAACTACCCGGTGCTGATAGAACCAACGCGAGGTAGCCGCAATTCGTTTCCGGATCCGCGCCGCCGGCGGTTCGCCACCAGCGAACGCGATACCGGCTCCTGTCGAACCGGCAATGCGCCGTTACGTTGCTGCGTGGAACGCGTCGATGACGTCGGCCGGGATCCGGCCGCGGGTCGAGACGTTGTGCCCGTTGCGGCGCGCCCACTCACGGATGGCCGCGCTCTGTTCCCGATCGATGGCAGCACGACCGCGTCCGGTCCCCACCGCGCGTCCGCGGCGCCGGCCGCCGACCCGACGGCCCGCATCGACCCATTGCTTCAGCTCATTACGGAGCTTTGCGGCGTTCTTGGCAGAGAGATCGATCTCATAACTGACACCGTCGAGACCGAATTCCACCGTCTCGTCAGCGGCACCCTCACCGTCGAAATCGTCGACCAACGTGACGGTGACTTTCTTAGCCATTACCCCACTGCCCTTCTCACGTCTCAGATGGGCGGATATGGCCCCATCTCGGACACCAATCTGCCATAAAGGGGCGGGCCATTCAACAACGTGAGATTCACGGCAGTTCAGTTGCCGTGTCGGCGAACAATCGGGAACAAAACCGTCTCCCTAATCGACAGTCCTGTCAGCGCCATCAACAAGCGATCGATGCCCATTCCGGTGCCTGTGGTGGGCGGCATACCGTACTCAAGGGCGGCCAGGAAATCCTCATCGAGCGCCATTGCCTCGTCATCTCCGGCGGCGGCCGCGCGCGCCTGGGCCTCAAAACGTTCGCGCTGAATCACGGGATCGATCAACTCCGAGTAGCCGGTCGCCAACTCGAAGTGACGAACATAAAGATCCCATTTCTCCGTCACGCCGTCGACACTGCGGTGCGGGCGCGTCAGCGGCGTGGTCTCGACCGGGAAGTCCCGTACAAACGTAGGCGCCCACAACTTGTCGCCCACGGTGAATTCCCACAGTTCCTCGACCAATTTCCCGTGCCCATAACCGCGGTCACGGGCAATCTCCACGCCCAAACGGTCCGCGATCCGCCACAGATGCTGCACACTGGTCTGCGGGGTGATCTCTTCACCCAGCGCTTCGGACAATGACGGATACATTTCAATGGTGTCCCATTCACCGTCGAGGTCGTAGACAGACCCGTCGGCCAATGGCACCTGTCGAGTGCCGATCGCTTCGTCGGCGACCTCCTGAATAAGTTCACGCGTGACGATCGCGGAATCGTCGTAGGTCCCGTACGCCTGATATGTCTCCAACATCGCGAATTCCGGCGAATGTGTGGAATCCGCGCCTTCGTTTCTGAAGTTTCGATTCAGCTCGAAGACCCGGTCGAATCCACCCACCACACAGCGCTTCAGAAACAGTTCCGGAGCGATGCGTAGGTAAAGGTCGGCATCGAGCGCATTGGAGTGCGTCACAAAAGGACGGGCGGCAGCGCCGCCGGCCAGTGTCTGCAGCATGGGGGTCTCCACTTCCAGGAACCCGCGCCGCTCGAGCGCCGACCGCACGGCCCGCACCACCGCCACCCGCTGCCGGGCGATCGCGCGCGCCTCCGGCCGCACGATCAGGTCGACGTAGCGCTGCCGCACCCGGGACTCTTCGCTCATCTCCTTGTGCGCGACCGGGAGCGGCCGCAGCGCCTTGGAGGCGATTTGCCAAGAGTCGGCGAGCACAGACAGTTCGCCCCGCCGCGAGCTGATCACTTCGCCGTGAACGAACACGATGTCACCGAGGTCGACGTCGGCCTTCCACGCGTCCAGCGATTCCTGACCGACCTGATCGAGGCTGATCATCGCCTGCAGCTGGGTGCCCTCCCCCTCCTGCAGGGTGGCGAAGCAGAGCTTGCCCGAGTTGCGGGCGAAGATGACGCGGCCGGCGACGCCGACCTTCTCACCGGTCTTGGTGTCGGCGGCGAGGTCCGGATACGCCGCACGCAGATCGGCAAGGGTGTGGGTGCGGTCGACCTTGACCGGGTACGGGTCGCGCCCCTCGCTCAGCAGCCGTTCACGCTTGCCCTGCCGGATGCGGAACTGCTCGGGGATGTCGTCAACAGAATCGGGGGACGTCACGACGAGCCAGCTTAAATGAACAGATGACCGTGCCCGCCAACGCGCCGATCGACGAGGCAGGCTACGCCGCGGGCGTACGCCCCCTGCTCGACCAGCCGCTGGACTGGAGCTTCAAGGGCGTCCCGCCGCAGTGGTGGGGACGCACGCCCGCACAGATCGTCGCGCAGCGCCCGGGACTGTTCGACTCGGGCCTCAGCGGTCCCGTCTGTGTGCTTCGCGCCGAGGCGTTGCAGCACAACATCGACGCGATGGCCGGCTGGTGCCGCGACCGGGGGGTTCAGCTCGCCCCGCACGGCAAGACGCACATGTCGCCACAGCTGGCCGCCCGTCAGCTGGCTGCGGGCGCGTACGGAATCACCGTCGCCACCGTCGGCCAGGCCGCGGTCTACCGCGCGTTCGGCGTGACGAATCTGCTGCTGGCCAACGAGCTGGTGGACGAGGCAGGGCTGCGCTGGGTGGCCGCAGAGCTGGACCGCGATCCCGGGCTGGGCTTCGTGTGCTGGGTGGACTCGGTGCGCGGGGTGGAGCTGATGACGCGCGCCCTCACCGGCACCGGGCGGCCGGTCGACGTGTGCATCGACATCGGCATGCCCGGCGGCCGGACCGGGTGCCGGGCCCCGGCGATCGCCGACGAGGTCGCCCGCGCCGCGGCCGCGTCCCCGCGGCTGCGCCTGGTCGGGGTCGCCGGGTACGAGGCTGCGGTGGCACAGGCGCTGACCGACGACGCGGTGGCCGCCGCCGCAGCCCACCTGCAGGACCTGCGTACGGCCGCCATTGCGCTTGCCCCGCTGTTCGAGACCGACGACGTGCTCGTCACCGCCGGGGGCAGCACATACTTCGACGTCGTCGCCGACGCGCTGACCGGCTGGCCGTCGGGTCTGCGGGCGCGCACCGTACTGCGCAGCGGCTGTTACGTAACGCACGACCACGGGCTCTACGCGCGGACCTCACCGCTGACCCGGGACGGGGCCACCGGCCTGCGACCGGCGTTGGAGGTGTACGCCCAGGTGGTGTCCCGGCCGGAACCCGACCTGGCGATTCTGACCATGGGCCGGCGCGACGTGTCCTTCGACCAAGGCCTGCCCGTCGCGCTGGAGCTTCCGGCCGCGACGGTGACCAAGCTCAACGACCAGCACGCCTACCTGCGGCTCGGCGCCGGCGAGGACGCGGAGGTCGGCCGTTGGCTGCGGTTCGGAATCTCCCATCCGTGCACCGTCTTCGACAAATGGCGGCTGCTTCCGGTGCTCGACGCGCAGGACCGCGTCGTCGATCTGATCCGGACGTTCTTCTAGCGCTTGACCTTCCCCCGCTGGTTGTCCCGGTTGCGTTCGTAAACCAGCCGCAGTCCGTCGAGCGTGAGGTGCGGGTCGTAGTGCGCCACGGTGTGCAGGTCGGCCAGCATCAGCGGCGCGGAGTGGCCGGTCGCGATCACGTTGACGTCGTCGCCGGCGAAACCGTCGACGTCCTCTCGCACCCGGTTCACCAGGCCGTCCACCAGCCCGGCGAAACCGAACACCGCGCCCGCCTGCATGCACTCGACGGTGTTCTTGCCGACCACCGAGCGCGGCCTGGTGAGCTCGACACGCCGCAACGCCGCCGACCGGGCGGCCGCCGCGTCCGAAGACACCTGCACGCCGGGGGCGATCGCGCCGCCGAGGAACTCCCCCTTGGCCGAGACCACATCGACGCAGATCGACGAGCCGAAGTCGACGACGATCGCCGCGGTGCCGAATTTCTGGTACGCGGCAAGGCAATTCACGATCCGGTCGGCCCCGACCTCTTTGGGGTTGTCGACCAGCAGCGGGATACCGGTGCGCACGCCCGGCTCGATCAGCACGTGTGGGACCGCCGGCCAGTACTGGTCGAGCATCACCCGCACCTCGTGCAGCACCGAGGGCACGGTCGACAATCCGACCGCGCCGGTGAGCACTTCGGCGTCGTCACCGATCAGGCCGTCGATCGTCAACGCGAGTTCGTCGGCCGTCACCTCGGGTTCGGTGCGGATCCGCCAGTGCTGCGCGACCTTCGCATGGTCCCCGGACCCCGCGATCAGCCCGACCACCGTGTGGGTGTTGCGGACGTCGATGGCTAGCAGCACGACATCACCTCGGCGACACCAGCTCGGTGGCGCCCGGCGGGACGAAGGCCGGGTCCGCGCCGAGGTCGACCGGCCGGTTCTGCGCGTCGACGAAAACCACCCGAGGCCGGTAGGACCTGGCCTCGGCGTCGTCCATCGTCGCGTACGCGATCAGGATCACCAGATCGCCGGGATGCACCAGATGCGCTGCGGCGCCGTTGATTCCGATCACGCCGCTCCCACGCTCGCCGGTGATGACATAGGTGACCAGCCGGGCGCCGTTCTCGATGTCGACGATCGTGACCTGCTCGCCTTCGAGCAGGTCGGCGGCTTCCATCAGGTCGGCGTCGACCGTCACCGAGCCGACGTAGTGCAGGTTCGCCTGGGTGACGGTGGCGCGATGGATCTTGGACTTGAGCATCGTCCGTAACATCAGTTCCTCCAGGGAAGTTCGTGGTTCTCGCCGGCGGTGCGCGGATGGCCGTCGAGACCCGCGCTCGCCCCGATGTCCACGGCGATGTTGTCCAACAGCCGGGTGCGGCCCAGGCGGGCGGCGATCAGCATGCGTGCCGCGCCCTCGGCGGGGGCCGGCCCCAGCATCGGATCGCGGACCTCCAGATAGTCCAGTTCCAGCGCAGGCACCTCGTCGAGCACCGCCCGGGCGGCGTCCAGTGCCGCGCCCACCCCGGTGGACGCGGCGTACATCCCGGCCAGCAGCGCCGCGGACAGCGCCCCGGCCTGCTCGCGCTGGACCTCGTCGAGGTAGCGGTTGCGCGACGACATCGCCAGACCGTCGGCTTCCCGCACGATCGGCACGCCCTGGATCTCGATGTCGAGATCGAGGTCGGTCACCATCTGCTTGATCAGCGCGAGCTGCTGGAAGTCCTTCTCGCCGAAGTAGGCCCGGTCCGGGCGCACGGTGTTGAACAGCTTCAGCACCACCGTCAGAACCCCGGCGAAATGCGTTGGGCGCGAGGCACCTTCGAGCTCAGCGCCGAGGGGCCCGGGGTGCACCGTGGTGCGCATGCCGTTCGGGTACATGTCCTCGGCGGTCGGGGTGAACGCGATGTCGACGCCCTCGGCGCGCAGCGCGTCCATATCGTCGTCGAGGGTGCGCGGATAGGCGCCCAGGTCCTCGTTCGCGGCGAACTGCAGTGGGTTGACGAAGATCGACACCACGACCGCCGCACCGGGTACCCGCTTGGCGGCGCGGACCAGCGCCAGGTGACCGTCGTGCAGCGCACCCATCGTCGGCACCAGCACGATCCGCCGCCCGGTGGCCCGCAGCGCCCTCGTCACACCGGCGACGTCCTTCGGCCCGCGGTACACATTCAGCTGTCCGCCGGTGAATTTCGGGGCATCCCGCCTGATCATGACTGTCCTGCTTCCGCCAGCACGTCGAAGACTTCCTTCGGGGCGTGCGCACGCTGGGCCGTGCGCCACGAGTTCGTCCGATACGCCTGCGCCAGATCGGGGTTCACCTCGCCGAACGCCTGCAGGTGGCCGGCGACCGCCGCCGCGTCCCCGCGCGCGACCGGACCCGTCAGCGCGGCCTGCCCGCGCTGGAGCGCGTTGTCCAGCGCCGCCCGCGCCAACGGGCCGATGATCCGTTCGGGCAGCCCGCCCGGGGTGTCGTCGACGGGCTCCTGGCCGAGCAGCTCCTGGCCCCACAGTGCCGAGCGCAGCGCGTCGACCGCGTCGAGCAGCACGGTGACGACGTGGTTGCCGGCGTGTGCCAGCGCCGCGTGATACAGCGTCCTGGCGTCCTCGCGGACCCGGAACGGTTCGCCGCCGATCTCCAGCACCAGCGACTGTGCGATGGCGTAGCCGATCTCGTCGCCGGCGGTCACCCCGAAGCAGGTGCCGCGGAGCCGGTCGACGTCCTCGTCGGTTCCGGCGAACGTCATCGCCGGATGGATCGCCAGCGTGATGCAGCCCTGCTCGGCCAGCGGGGCCAGAATTCCGATGCCGTTGGCGCCCGAGGTGTGCGCGACGATGGTGTTCGGGCGCACCGCACCGGTGGCGGCCAGGCCGTTCACCAGCGCGCGCAGCTCGGCGTCGGGCACGGCCAGCAGCAACAGTTCGGCGCGCGCGGCGACGTCGTCGACGGCCAGCACGGCAGTGTCCGGCAACCAGCGCTGCGCGCGGGCGCGGGAGGCCGCCGATACTGCGCTGCAGCCGACGACGACGTGTTCGGCGCGTTCCAGTGCGACGCCGAGGGCGGTGCCGACCCGGCCGGCGGAGATGATCCCGATCGTGAGCCGGGCAGGGCGGAGTCCGTCGTGCGGGATGTCACCGCCGGCGGGGGGCTGCACCATCGCAGTCGACCTCGCAGATTCTCATGGCTTCGTTCCGGTCCCGCGGCGCGGGTACCGGACGGTCGCCACGAGCCTACTCAATCCTCCCGGCGCCTTCGCCGCCCACCACCCGACGGCGTCGCCTGCAGCCGGGCCAGCAGCTCGGCCACCGACTGCCCGCCGGTGTGGGCGCCACCGTCGGCGTCCTCCTCGACCTGCTCCTCTGCCGGAGCGGGAGGCTCCTCCTGCTCCTCACCGGACGCGGAGTGCTTACCGCGCGGCGGCTCTTCCGTTTCGACCTCCGGCTCGGGAGCCCGGCGCCTACCGACGTACTCGTCGTGCGCGTCCCCGTCGGCTGAGGGTTCCCAGTTGCTTCCGGGCTGGCCCGCCGGAACCCACCGCCCCTCGGCAGGTGCGGGCTGCCACTGGGCACCGGCCGGGGCCGCCTGCGGCGGCGGGGGCGCAGGCAGCCACGGGAACTGCGGTGACGGGGCGCTCGGTGGCACCGGCGGTGGCGGCGGGGGTGGCGGCGGCGGGGGTGGCGGCGGAGCCCACGGCGGCTGCTGTGCTACGGCCTGCTCCCCGCGGTGCCGGCGACCGCCGGTCTGCTCGGCCGAGCGGCGGTGCGCGCCACCGGGTTCGCCGGGCTGCGCCCACTCACTCTCGGGCGGGTGCGGCTCGACGGGCACATCGATGATCGGGCTCTCGTCGGTCTCGGGGGCGTACGGGTCCGGGGCGACCGCGAATTCGTCCTCGGTGTCGATCCGGCTGCTGCTGACGCGCCCCGCGGTGCGTTCGGTCTCCAGGGCCGGGCGATGGGACAGGTCGGCGTCGAACAGGTATTCCAGATTGGCCCGCAGCGCGGCCAACTCGGCCCGCAGTGCCGCCACCTCGTCGGCCGACTGCGCCTGCAGTTCCGAGGCCAGCTCACGGCGCAGCTGAGATTCGACGGCCAACTCGTATTCGCGGCGCGCCGAGATCTCGCGGTCCAGTTGCAGGTCGTACACCAGCTTGAGGTCGCGCACCTTGGCCTGGTCGGCGTCGCTCTGCCTGCGGTAGATGACCGAGACGAATGCGGCGACCACGGCCGCCCACAACGCGAGAATGACGGCGAGCTTTAGCAATTCGACCCGGTTGGTGAAAACCAGCGCTGAACTGGCACCGATCGCCAGCACCAGCAACACCGTCATCAGGAACCAACCCGGCCTGCGGCCGCTGCGCCGCAGACGGGCGCCCCGGGTCGGATCGGTCATGGGGCGACTGTACCGTCACAGGTCATTTCGCGTGTCGACCTCTGCGGCGATTCGGCCCGGGTACGCGAACAGGTCAGCCCGGCGCCGCATCGACGTCCTGCGACTGGTCCTCGGGCGACTTGCAGCAATGCTGCAACCACATCGCCGCGACGACCAGGGCCAGCGCGCACAGTCCCGCCACCACCGCGCCGGGGGTGTCCTCGGCGGCGACCCGCATGCTGCCTCTGCGCGGCAGCAGGTAAACCACCACCGCCAGCCACCAGCCGAAGACGACGCTGCCCATCCACGCCGAGGCCTTCGCGATCACCACCGACCGGGCCACCGCCAGCGGGTGCAGACGGCCCTGCCCGACCCCGATCTCACCGTCCCTGATCCGGGCCCGCACATAGAACCCCCAGCCGGCGACCGCCGCCGCGACACCGAGCAGAGACACCCCGGCCCACACGTCGATCGGCGGAAACCAGCGGTAGATCAGGTGCACCAGTACGTAACCTGCGATCGCGGCCGCGGCCGCGGCGATCACCAGGTCGCGTTTACGGGTCGGCCCCATCAGCTCCCCTCCCCGATCCGCAGCGTGAGTTCTGTCCTGCGCACACCGGTGCGCTCGGCGGCGTCGACCGCCGCCAGGTGCACCGCGATCGGGTCGGTGCGGCCCGCCACGGTCAGGGTCGCCTCGGGTTGCACCTCAAGCCACGGCACCAGGACGAAAGCGCGCACATGCGCGTACGGATGCGGCAGGGTCAGGTCGTGGTCGCGCAGCGTCACCTCCCCGTCCGGTCCGTGACACTGCACCAGGTCGACGTCGAGCGTCCGAGGTCCCCAGTGCTGCTCGCGCATCCGGCCGGCGGCGTTCTCCAGCTCCTGGGCGCGCCGAAGCCAGCCGTGCGCATCGAGGTCCTGATCCTCGGCCAGCACAACGGCATTGAGGAACGGCCCCTGCTCGACCCCACCCCACGCCGCGGTCTCGTAGACCGGGGATACCGCTGTGGCGGCGGCGCCGAGCCCGTCGAGCACCGACTGCAGATGCGCCAACCGGTCCCCGACGTTGGACCCGATGGACAGCACGATGCGCGTGGTCACGGGGCGGCGCCCCGCCCACCGCGCCGGAAGCGTCGTACGACCACGGCGACATCGTTGAACTGCAATGGAATCGGGGCCGACGGTTTGTGCACCACCACCTCCACGGCATACACCCGGGCGTCACGCACGACGTCCTCGGCGATCTCCCCAGCCACGGTCTCGATCAGCTGCCGGGCCGGTCCGGCGACGATGTCGGCGGCCCGCTGGGCCAGCACGCCGTAATCGAGGGTTTCGGCGAGGTCGTCACTGGCGGCCGCCGCTGCCAGGTCGACCCACACCGTGATGTCCACGACGAAGTCCTGCCCGTCGCGGCGTTCGTGCTCGAAAACGCCGTGGTTACCGCGGACCCGCAAGCCGCGCAGCTCGATCCGATCAGTCGTCGGGTTCAGCCCGGTATCACCCATCGCCACCTGCCTGCCACGCTCTGACCACCGCCAGCGCATCGACCGACGCGCGGACATCGTGCACCCGCACACCCCACACGTGATGCCAGGCGGCCAGCGCCGAGATCACCGCGGTGGCGGTCTCGCGTCCGGCGGGCGGGCGCAGTTCTCCGTCGGCGCCGGCGAGCAGACTGCCCAGGAACCGTTTGCGTGAGGCACCGACCAGCACCGGGATACCGGTGGTGACGAATTCCGGCAACGCACGCAGCAGCGCCCAATTGTGTTGTGCGGTCTTGGCGAAACCCAGACCCGGGTCGATGATCAGCTTCGCCGGGTCCACCCCGGCGGCCACCGCGGCGTCGACGCCTGCCATCAGCTCGTCCCTGACCTCGACGACCACGTCCCGGTACGGCGGCACCTCGTGCGGCCGGTCACTGTCCACGGAACGCCAATGCATCAACACCCACGGCGCTCCGGCGTCGGCGACAACCCGGACCATGTCGGGATCGGCCTGACCGCCGGACACGTCATTGACGATCTGCGCGCCGTTCTCGAGCGCGGCCCGTGCCACCGCAGCGTGCATGGTATCGATGCTGACCGTGATGCCTTGCCGGGCAAGCTCTCTGACCACGGGAAGCACCCGCGCAGATTCGACCTTCTGGTCTATGCGTGTGGCGCCCGGCCGCGTCGACTCACCGCCGACATCGACGATCGCCGCGCCCAGGCGCGCCAGTTCCAGCCCGTGAGCCACCGCCCGCTCCCGGTCCAGGAACTGACCGCCATCGGAGAACGAGTCGTCGGTGACGTTGACGACGCCCATCACCTGCACGGCCGGCGGTGCGGCGGGCGGATCGCTGGCAGGACTCACCTCCGCAAGATCAGTTCCAGGGCTTCGGCGCGAGAGGCCTTGTCGGTCTTGAACTGTCCGCGCACCGCCGACGTCGTGGTGACCGCGCCGGGTTTGCGGATGCCGCGCATCGCCATGCACAGGTGCTCTGCCTCCACCACGACGATCACACCGCGCGGGTCCAGCCGGCGCATCAGCGCGTCGGCGATCTGCACGGTAAGGCGTTCCTGCACCTGCGGCCGCTTGGCGTACAGGTCCACAACGCGGGCCAGCTTCGACAGGCCGGTGACGCGGCCGTCCTCACCGGGGATGTACCCGACATGGGCCACCCCGTGGAACGACACCAGATGGTGCTCGCACGTCGAGTACATGGGGATGTCTTTGACCAGCACGAGCTCGTCGTGCTGCTCGTCGAACATGGTCTTGAGGACCTCATCGGGGTCGACGTACAAGCCCGCGAAGATCTCCTGGTATGCCCGGGCCACCCGGGCCGGGGTGTCCCGCAGCCCTTCCCGGTCCGGGTCCTCCCCGATCGCGATGAGCAGTTCGCGCACAGCTGCCTCGGCGCGCGCCTGATCGAAACCGGGGGTGGTGATCGTCGCCGAATTGTTGGACGACCGCGTCATCGAGATCTCCGTTCCGTGTCAGCCGTTCGAAGGCGGAGCGCTCCGCCCGTTCTCCCCGCCGCTGTCGTGGCCGGGATCCTCCTTCGGAGTCGGTGCGGGTGCACCGCCATGCGGAGAATGCTGCCCGGGCTGCGGGTACGGCTGATACGGGGGATACCCCGGATACGTCGGAGCGGGCGGCGGTCCGCCCTGCCACCCCGGCTGCGCCGGGGGCGGGTACCAGTAGCCCTGCGGCTGCTGCTGCCCGGGCGCGCCGGGCCGGGGCGGCCAGCCGGGGGCGTGCCAGCCGGCCGGAGCGCCGTAATCGGGCTGGGTAGGACCGCCGGGCGCCCCGTTGGCGGCATGGGAAGCCTGAGCTCCATTGCCTCCGTTATTGTGCACGCGCTCGGCGGCAGCCTTGGACGCCTGCGCGATCGCGGCCTTGAACGCGGGCTCGGGGACCGGCTTGGGCCACGGTTCGCCGCGTTCGATGGCGAGCTCGCCCGGCGTCTTGATCGGCGGCTTGTCCGACGGCACGCGACCGCCGAAGTCGTCGAACATCGTCAGGCGTGGGCGCTTCTTCACGTCGCCGAAGATCGCCTCCAGCTCGACGCGGTGCAGCGTCTCCTTTTCCAGCAGTTCGCCGGCAAGAGTGTCGAGCACGTCGCGGTACTCGGTGAGGATCTCCCACGCCTCGGTGTGGGCGGCTTCGATGAGCTTGCGGACCTCGTCGTCGATGATCTGGGCGACCTCGTGGCTGTAGTCGGCCTGGGTGCCCATCGTGCGGCCCAGGAACGGGTCGCCGTGCTCGGTGCCGTAGCGGACCGCGCCGAGCTTGGAACTCATGCCGTACTCGGTGACCATCGCACGCGCGATCTTGGTGGCCTGCTCGATGTCGGAGACCGCGCCCGTGGTCGGCTCGCGGAAGACCAGTTCCTCGGCGGCGCGGCCGCCCATCGCGAACACCAGGCGCGCGATCATCTCCGAGCGCGTCATCAACCCCTTGTCGTCCTCGGGCACCGCGACGGCGTGGCCGCCGGTGCGCCCGCGCGCCAGGATGGTGACCTTGTAGATGGGCTCGATGTCGGGCATCGCCCACGCGGCGAGGGTGTGCCCACCCTCGTGGTAGGCGGTGATCTTCTTCTCCTGCTCGCTGATGATGCGGCCCTTGCGGCGCGGCCCGCCGACCACCCGGTCGACGGCCTCCTCGAGCGCGGGGGCGGTGATGATGGTGCCGTTCTCACGGGCGGTGAGCAGCGCCGCCTCGTTGATGACGTTGGCCAGGTCGGCGCCGGACATTCCGACGGTGCGCTTGGCCAAGCCGTCGAGGTCGGCATCGTCGGCGATCGGCTTGCCCGCCGAGTGCACCTTGAGCACCGCGCGCCGGCCGGCCAGGTCGGGGCTGGACACCGGGATCTGGCGGTCGAAACGGCCCGGACGCAGCAGCGCGGGGTCGAGGATGTCGGGCCGGTTGGTGGCGGCGATCAGGATGACGCCCTGCCGGTCGCCGAAGCCGTCCATCTCGACGAGCAACTGGTTGAGGGTCTGCTCGCGTTCGTCGTGGCCACCCCCGAGGCCTGCCCCGCGCTGGCGGCCCACCGCGTCGATCTCGTCGACGAAGATGATGCACGGGCTGTTCTGCTTGGCCTGCTCGAACAGGTCGCGCACGCGGGATGCGCCGACGCCGACGAACATCTCGACGAAGTCCGAGCCGGAGATCGTGAAGAACGGGACGCCGGCCTCGCCGGCAACGGCGCGTGCGAGCAGCGTCTTGCCGGTGCCGGGCGGGCCGTAGAGCAGCACGCCGCGCGGGATCTTCGCGCCGAGGGCCTGGTAGCGGCTGGGGTTCTGCAGGAAGTCCTTGATCTCGTAGAGCTCCTCGACCGCCTCGTCGACGCCTGCGACGTCGGCGAACGTGGTCTTGGGCATGTCCTTGGACAGCTGCTTGGCCCGTGACTTTCCGAAACCGAAGCCCATCCGGCCGCCGGTCTGCATCCGGGAGAACATCACGAAGAGGCCGACAAGCAGCAGCAACGGCAGCATGTAGATCAGCAGCGTGCCGAGGATGCTGCTCTGGTTGACCACGGTGTTGGTCTTGACGTTCTTGTCCTGCAGCGCCTCGAACAGCGTCGCGCCGTACCCGGTCGGGTACTTGGTGATGATCTGCTTGCTGTCCTCGGTGTCGCCGTTACCGTTCTTCAGCTCCAGCCTGAGCTGCTGTTCGCGGTCGTCGATCTGAGCGCTGTCGACGTTGTCGCCGTTGATCTGCGCTATCGCGATGGACGTGTCGACGGGCTTGTACCCGCGGGTGTCGTCGCTGAAATAGAAGAACGACCAACCCAGCAGCAGCACCACGGCGATCACCGTGAGTGTGCGGATCACGTTTTTTCGGTTCATGAGGGAAGTCGGTCCATGCCGGGGTTGCGGTCCATCTCGGGTGTCCGGTTCATCAATTATGTGTACGGCCGTCGTTCGGTTCGCCGGCCAATCCTTCCAATACGTGCAGCTGGAATAGTCAAGGCTACCGCTAGACCAACGTTCGGCAGTTCCCGACGTTCACGCAAGCGACGATCAGGCCGGCAACGATCTGGGCGAAAGTGGGGCCATGCGGACGCGGCAGGTGCGGACCAACGGTGTGACGCTGAGGGTGACTGAGGCCGGGGACCCCGGCGCGCCGGTGGTCGTGCTCTTACACGGCTTCCCCGAGCTGGCGTTCACCTGGCGCCACCAGGTGCGCGCGCTGGCCGACGCCGGATATCACGTGCTGGCCCCTGACCAGCGTGGTTACGGTGGCTCGGATCGGCCATCGGCCGTGGCGGCCTACACCGTCGCCGAGCTCACCGCCGATGTCGTGGGACTGCTCGACGATGTCGGTGCCCAACGGGCGGCACTCGTCGGCCACGACTTCGGCGCCGTCGTGGCGTGGGGCGCGCCGTTACTGCGGCCGGAGCGCTTCTCGGCGGTCGCCGGGCTCAGTCTGCCGCCGGTGCCCCGGCCGAAGGTGCCGACCACCCAGGCGTTCCGGCGGATCTTCGGCGATCGCTTCTTCTACATCCTGTACTTCCAGGAGCCCGGCCCCGCCGACGCCGAGCTGGCCCGAGATCCCGCCGCGACGTTCCGCAAGCTGTTCACCATGTCGGCCACGGGCACGGCCGAAACCGGGGGCCAGGGATTCCTCGACCGCATCCCAGACCCCGGGCGGATACCCGACTGGATCAGCCACCCGGACTTCGACGTCTACGTCGACGAGTTCACCCGCGGCGGATTCACCGCGCCGCTGAACTGGTACCGGTGCTTCGATCGGAACTGGGAACTGACCGCCGATCCGGCGGCGACGACGATCGACGTTCCGGCACTGTTCGTCGGCGGTACCGAGGACCCGACGCTGGCCTACACACCACGCCACCGCGCCCGGGAACTGGTCGCCGGCGACTACCGCGAGGTGATGATCGACGGCGCCGGCCACTGGCTGCCCGAGGAGCGTCCCGACGACGTGTCGCGCGTGTTGCTGGAATTTCTCGCCGGTCTCGGCCAGCAACCCCGCCAACAGGTGTGAGCCGGATCACTTCCGGGTAATCCGCGCGCGTCAATATCCGGTCACACCGCGGAGGCGCCACGTGAAACGACTCAAGCGGACCACCGGTGACCGGGCCGAGTCGCCCACCGCGCTGATCGCCGCGGCGCGTGCCGCCCTGGGCGACATCGGTCCCGACGCCGGCATGGAGGACATCGCTCGCCATGCCGGCTGCGGAGTCGATGTGCTGTACCGGCACTTCACCGACCGGGACGAGCTGATCGACGCGGTGCTCGCCGACCTCGTCGCGTCCGTCGGCGACGACGACCACCGTGAGGCGGCCGGCGACGCGGCATCCCGCGGTCGTTCCGGTCTCAGGTACGCGGTCGCGCCGTTGGCTGCGCTGGCGGCGGTGACGCCGGTGGCGGCTCCGACGGGCATGCCGATGACACCCGCGCCGGCCGCGGCGGCGGCCGTCACCGAACCTGTGGCAGCCGCTGAGTCGCCGGTCCCCACGGTGCTGACGCTCACCCCGCTGTGGCCGGTGTGGCCGCTGGAGTTTGCGCTGCAGGGGTCGCTGTGCCAGTCCGGCGGCTGCGACGCCGTGCCGTATCTGCCGTTTTCGACCGCAGCCGGCGTCAGCCTGCTCAACACACGCCTTTCCTCCCCTACAGACGCCGGCCGCCTCGCGAGCGACACCGGCACGGTCGTGTTCGGCTACAGCCACGGCGCGGTGGTGGCCGGTCGATGGCTGGCCGAGTACGCCGACCAATCCTGGGCTCCCCCGGCCGACCGGCTGTCGTTCGTGTTGATCGGGAATCCGATGCGCGCCCACGGCGGCACGAAGCCTGCGCTGCCACACACCCGGTACCGCGTCGTCGACGTCGTCCGCCAGTACGATCCGGTGGCCGACTTCCCCGACAACCCGTTCAACCTGTTCGCGATGCTCAACATCGGCGCCGGAATCCTGTCGTCGGTGCACCTCGACTACACCGGCGTGGACATCGACGATCCGCGGAACACGGTGTGGACCGAGGACAACATCACGTATGTGTTCGTGCCGACCCAGAACCTTCCGCTGCTCACGCCGCTGCGGCTGATCGGGCTGGGCCGGCTGGCCGATGCGCTGAACGAACCGCTCAAAGAGCTCGTGGAGCAGGCGTATGACCGCCCGTATCTGGCAAAGACGGAAGCGACCGATCCGGCCGACACCTCGTTCGCCGAGCCCGCTGCCGAGGCCGGCGTGGCCGACACGCAGGCGCGGGCGGACCGTGACGCCGGCGCTGCGGCCGACGATCCCGACGTTCTCGGCGAACACTCCGCGCCGATCGGTGAGCAGACCTCCGCCCTCGAGGAGGACTCGGCTGATGCCGAACCACCGCCGGAGGACCCAGAGGTGCACGCCGACGACCCCGACGTCACCGCCGGGGAGACCGCGGCTCAGGACACGCCGGAGGGTCCGGGAGCGGTGGAAGCGGAGGCTCCGCGCACCACGGACAACACCGTCGGAAGCTGATCCGGCCGGTCCGGGATCGCCGGACCGCGTGGTTACCTCTGACGGCGCGACCTACGCGCTAGGGTGCGACCCATGCTTACCGCAGCGCGCGCGAACAGAGTCAGGAACATGCTGGTCACGGTCGCCGCGACGGGATTGGCGGCCGCCGGGCTGACCGCATGCGACGCGCAGAGTTCGACGTCGTTGGAGCCGGGGGCCGACAGCCGCCAGGTCACCGTGGTCGGCTCCGGCGAGGTGCAGGGCACCCCCGACACCTTGACGGTGAACGCATCGATGGAGACCCTCGGCCCCGACGCGACCTCGGCGATGAGCCAGACCAACGACCTGCAGCAGACCGTGATCGACGCGCTGACCAGCCTGGGCATCGAGCGCGGGGACATCGCCACCACGGCGGCGGACCTGCAGCCGCAGTACGGCAACGACAACACCTCGATCTCGACCTACCGAGCCACCAACTCGATCAACCTGACGATCCGTGACCTGAACCTGGCCTCGGAAGCGATCGGCCTCATCGTCGACACCGGCGGCAATGCCACCCGGATCAACTCGATCAGCTACTCCATCGAGGACGATTCGCAGCTGGTGCGCGACGCCAGGGCCCGCGCGTTCGAGGACGCCAAGGACCGGGCCGGCCAGTACGCGCAGCTGTCGGGGCTCAACCTCGGCAAGGTCATCTCGATCTCCGAGTCCACGGCGCCCGCCCCGCCGATCCCGATGCAGGCGCCACGCGCGATGGAGGCCGCCGTGCCGCTGGAGCCCGGTCAGCAGACGGTCGGGTTCTCGGTGACGGTGATCTGGGAGCTGACCTGACCGACCTCAGCCCTGACCGGGCCCGACCACCACCGGGATGCCGTTGAGCACGGCGGTGCCCGACAGCGGGTCCAGCGCCGATCCGTCGTTGAGCTGGTTGGCGTTGACTCCGGGCGCCTCGGCGGCCAGCCGCTGGCCGGTGCCGTCACGGTCGTGACCCCAGCCGTGCGGCAGGGACAGCACCCCGCGCCGGATGCCGTCGGTGATCTCGACCGGCACCACCAGCTCACCGCCGGGCCCCTTCACGACGGCCGTGTCGGTCACGCCGAGCTCGGCGGCGTCGTCGGGGTGCATCCTCAGCGTGCAGCGGTTGCTGCCCCCGGCCAGCGCCGGCAGATTGTGCATCCAGCTGTTGTTGGAGCGCAGGTGCCGTCGGCCGATCAGCACAAACCCGTCGCCGCGCCGGCCCAGCGCGGCACGCAGCCGCGCGGCGTCGGCGATCAGCTGCGGCGGCGTGAGCTCGACCCTGCCGGACGGGGTGCGCAGCACCTCCGGCAGCCGCGGCTGCAGCGGCCCCAGGTCGATGCCGTGCGGGGCGTCCTTGAGTTTCTGCAGGGTGAGGCCGTCGGGCCGGGCGCCGAACGCGTCGCCGTAGGCGCCGAGCCGCAGCATCATGTCCAGGCGGCGTTCATAACCCGGACCGTCGGCCAGCATCGCGGTCAGCTCCTCGACGGCTCGCCCGGCCACCGGGGATCCGGCGTCGGCACTCTCCTTGGCCAGGGTCGCCGCGATCACCTGCTGGTCGACCAGGTCCGGGTCGGCGCCGGGACCGGCGCCGTAGAGCACCAGCGCGATCCGCGACAGGATCTCGGCCTCGTCGGGCCTGCCGTCGAGTGGCAGCGCCGGCGGGGAGTACCGGGCGTTGTTGCGGACAGCGAGGTTGTTCAGCGCGAAATCGAAGTGCGGGCTACGTGACGGCGGCGGGGGCGGCAGGATCACGTCGGCGTGCCGGGTGGTCTCGTTCAGGTACGGGTCGACACAGAGGATGAAGTCCACCCCGGCCAACGCCCGGTCGAGCCGGTCGCCGTTCGGCGCCGACAGCACCGGGTTCCCGGCGATGGTGATCATCGCGCGGATCTGCCCGTCGCCGGGGGTCTCGATCTCTTCGGCCAGGGCCGCGGCCGGCAGTTCGGAGAGCACCTCCGGGTGACCGGACACCCGACTGTGCCAGCGGCCGGTGCGCCAGCCCCGGCCCGGCCGGTGGCCGCGCGGCGCGGGCGCCACCGGGGACAGCGGGAACATCACGCCGCCCGGCCGGTCCAGGTTGCCGGTCAGCACGTTGACGACGTCGACGAGCCAGCTGCCCAGCGTCCCGAATTCGACGGTCGAGGTGCCGATCCGTCCGTACACTGCCGCGGTGGGCGCCGCTGCCAGCTCGCGGGCCAGGATCTGGATGTCCTCGGCGGCCACGCCGCAGTACCCGGCCACCTGCCTAGGATCGAAATCTGCTGCGAGAGTGCGGATGTCATCGACGCCGGTGACGTACTCGGCGGCTGCGCCGAGATCCACCAGATGCTCGGCGAACAGCACGTGCACCACGGCCAGCAGCAGCGCGGCATCGGTGCCCGGCCGCGGCGCGAGATGCCGGTCGGCCAGTTCGGCGGTGCGGGTGCGGGCCGGGTCGATCACGACGAGCCGTCCACCGCGTCTGCGTAGTGCGCGTAGCTTGCCCGGGAAATCTGCCGCGGTGGCGAGGCTTCCGTTGGACACCAGCGGGTTGGCGCCGATCACCACCAGGTAGTCGGTGCGATCCAGGTCGGGGACGGTGAACGCGACCGGGCTGCCGAACATCAGCCCGAGCGACACATGCTTGGGCATCTGGTCCAGCGTGCTCGCCGAATAGACCTGCCTGGTGCCGAGCGCGCGGATGATCAGCGGCGGATACAGCGCACCGGCGACGGTGTGGGCGTTCGGGTTGCCCAGATACACCCCGACCGATGCCCCGCCGTGGTCGCGCACCGCTGCGCCGAGGCCCTCGGCCACGGCGGCGAACGCCTCGTCCCACGTCGCCTCGGTCAGCACGCCGCCCCGGCGGACAAGAGGGGCACTCAACCGGTCCGGGTCGTTGTCGAGCTCACCGAAGCTCGCGCCCTTGGGACAGATGAAGCCGGCGGAGAACACGTCGTCCCGGTCGCCGCGCGCACCGACGACCCGTCCGTCGTCGACGGTCAGCGTCAGACCACAGGTCGCTTCACAGAGCGGGCAGATGCGTAACGCGGTCTCGGCCATGCCTGCATTCTGCGCTCAGGAGTTCTCGTAGACCTTCGGATCGAGCGTGCCGATGTAGGGCAGGTCGCGGTAGCGCTCGGCGTAGTCGAGGCCGTACCCGACGACGAACTCGTTCGGGATGTCGAACCCGATGTACTGGATGTCGACGTCGGCACGCACCGCGTCGGGTTTGCGCAGCAACGTGCACACCCGCAGCGACCGCGGCCGCCGCGTCGCGAGGTTGCGCAGCAGCCAGGACAGCGTGAGCCCGGAGTCGACGATGTCCTCGACGATCAGCACGTCGCGGTCGTTGATGTCGCGGTCGAGGTCCTTGAGGATGCGGACCACACCCGAGGACGACGTCGACGAGCCGTACGAGCTGACGGCCATGAACTCCAGTTGCGTGGGCACCGGAATCGCCCGGGCGAGATCAGTGACGAACATGACCGCGCCCTTGAGCACGGTGATCAGCAGCAGGTCCTGGCCGGATCCCGACACCTCATAGTCGACGGCGATCTGCGCGGCCATCTCGGCGGTCTTGGCTTTGATCTGTTCTTCCGACAGCAACACCGATTTGATGTCCCCGGGATACAAGTCCGCAGCATGCGCAGGCACGCCCACAGCCTAGCGGTGCCGCTCGGCGACCGGTTCGCGGTACAGGGTCAGCACGTCGCGGCGGCGGCCGGCGAACAACCGTTCGCGGGGAACTCCGCCGGGCACCGCCACGCCGCCCTGCCCGCGCCAGTCGGTGACCAGCGCGTCGACGGCGCGGATCTGCTTGTCGGTGAGCTCGCACGCGCCCCCTGCGAGCAGCCAGCGCCGGATCACCCTGCGCCGCACCGCAGCGGGCAGCGGCGTCAGCGCGGCGACGGGCAGGCCGGCGCCGCCCGCGGCGACGAAGGTCTGCGCCGCGAGGTTGTCGAGGGCGTCGGTGTCCTCACGCAGCGCGGTGGCCGTGCGGGCCAGCGCTTCGGCCACGCCGCCGCCGAGCACGTCCTCCAGCAGCGGAAGCACCTCGGCGCGCAGCCGCACCCGGGTGTAGCGGGGGTCGCTGTTGTGCGGGTCCTGCCACGCGGGCAGGCCGAGCTCGTCGCACGCCCGGTGGGTGACCTCGCGCCGGATCCCCAGCAGCGGCCGGCACCACGGCGGGTCGTAGCGGCGCATCCCCGCCAGGGAGCGGGCGCCCGAGCCCCGGCCCAGACCGAGCAGCACCGTCTCGGCCTGGTCGTCGAGCGTGTGCGCGAGCAGTACCGGCGCGCCGTGCCGAGCGGTGTCGAGCGCGGCGTACCGGGCGGCGCGGGCCGCGCCCTCCGGACCGCCGTGCGTGCCGACGTCGACCGGGAGAACCTGTGCCCCAACACATCCCAGGCTCAGCGCCTGACCGCGCGCTGTCGCCGCGACGCGGTCGGAATCCGGCTGCAGCCGGTGATCGACGATCAACGCCGTGGTCGGCCGCAGAGCCGCCGCGACCGCCGTCAGAGCCAGCGAATCGGGGCCGCCGGACAAGGCGACGCACCACGGCCCGGACACGTCAGGATGGTCACCGAGGAAACCGGTCAGCGCGGTGCGCAGCGCGGCTACAGCACCCTGTCGATCCATCGCTGCGGTTCGTCGATCTCGGTGGGCAGCGGCAGGCTTTCGGCGTCGGTCCAGACCGCGTTGAAGCGGGCCATACCGACCCTGCCCACCACGTGGTCGACGAACGCCTTGCCCCTGGTGTACTGACTCAGTTTCGCGTCGACACCCAGCAGTGCGCGCAGCAGTCGTTGCAGCGGTGGCTGTTTGCGTTGCCTGCGCTGATCGAACCGGTGCCGGATCGAGGCCACCGACGGCACCACGGCAGGGCCGACGGCGTCCATCACGTGTTCGGCGTGCCCTTCGAGCAGGGTGCCCAGCACCAGCAGACGGTCCAGCGCCTGCCGCTGCGGCTCGGATTGCACGGCCCGCAGAAGGCCGAGAATCCCACCCGAATTCGGTTCCTGCTCATCGGCTTTGGTGCGGCGGTCACGCACGTACTCGGCGAGCCGGCCCGCCATCTGGGGCAGGTCGTCGCCGGCGTCCTCGGTCAGCACCGCCAGCGCCTTCGACATGTGGTCGGCCAGCCACGGATTGGCCCGGAATTGCACCCGGTGGGTAACCTCGTGCAGACACACCCACATCCGGAAGTCCTTGGGCAGCACCCGAAGTTGACGCTCGACGGCGATCACGTTCGGGTACACCAGCAACAGTTCGCCGCCGCCGGCCGCAAACGGGTCGTACTGGCCGAGGATCCCCGACGACACGAAGGCCAGCACCGCCCCGGTCTGCGCGCCGGCGATGCGGCCGGTCAGCACGTGGGGTCTGACGTCGTCGCCCTGCCCGCCTGTCATCACCCGCATCGACTGCGCCGCAGCGCGGATCCACTCGGGACGGTTGAGCACCCGGGCCTCGGGGATCTCGCCGCCCTCGATCAGGCCGGTCGTCTCCCGCACCGGCAGCTCGGAGGCGCGGGCCGCCTCGGCGAGCTGGTCGACGACCTGCCTGCGGGTGTACTCGGTGGCCGGCGGCTCAGGACGGGCCAATTTGCCGCCGAGCGCGGCGGCCAGCTTCCAGTCCACCGCGCGACCGACGGTGAGCCCGGACTTCGACGCCGCGCTCATGAGCGGCATCCGCAGGTCCGCAGCGTCGCGGCGAACGCGTCGAGGGCGGTGCGCCCCGTCGGGCCGGCGTCGTTGGACAGCAGCGCGAAGGTCAGCACCCGCCCGCTCTCTCCGGTCACGATCCCGGCCAGTGAGTTGGTGCCGGTCAGCGAGCCCGTCTTGGCCCGCAGGTATCCCGCTGCGGCGCGGCCGTCCTCGCTGTCGAGGTACCGGTTGGACAGGGTGCCGCTGCCTCCGGCGATGGGCAGCAGGTCCACGAGCGGGCGCAGCGCGGGCTCGTCGTCACCCGCCGCGGCCTGCACCACTTCGTCGAGCGTCTCGGCGGTCAGCCGGTCGTCGACCGACAGACCGCTGGAGTCCAGCAGCCGCGCGCCGGCGGTGTCGATACCGGCGTCTTCCAGGGCGCCCAGCACTGCGCGAGACGCGCCGGCGAAGCTCTGCGGCTCACCGGTCGCGGCGGCGACCTCGCGGCCGATCGATTCGGCCATCACGTTGTCGGAGAAGTTCATCATGTCGCGCAGCCGTTGCATCAGAGGCGGCGACTGCACCGATGCGATCTCGGTGCCGCGGGACGCCGAGGTCGTCACCGTGACCTTGGCCGGATCGAGCCGCAGCGCCACGGCCAGCGCCCGGCCCGCGTCCAACGCCGGTGTCCTGGACCGCCGCGATTCGACACTCACCGGCTGTGTCCGGCCACCGTCGAGCATGATCGACTCGATCGGCGCGATGTCGCCGCCGTCGATGTCCAGCGGGTCCCAGCCGGGCGCCATGGTCGGTCCGGTGTAGGCGCTGACGTCGACCTGGACGGTCGTGACGTCGACGCCGCTGCGGCGCACCTGGTCGGCCAAATCGACGATCCGCGCCGCGTCGCGATACCAGGTGTCGACGTTGCGGGGCGCGGCCGACAGGGTCTGGTCGCCGCCGCCGACGAGTACCACCACGCCCGGCGTCGTGGAGAGCACGCGCGTGGTCAACCTGACGTCGCGGTCCAGGGTCAGCAGCGCTGCTGCCGCGGTCAGCAGCTTGTTCGTCGACGCGGGCTGCATCGGCACCCCGGCGCCCTGCGCCCACAGCTGCTCACCGGTCAGCGCGTCGGTGATGCGTCCGGTGAACCTGCCCAGATCGGGATTGGCGAGCACCTCGCGCAGCGCGCGGGTCAGGCCCTCAGGCGTGGGTTTGTCGGCGGAATCCGAGACCGGTTCGACGGCCGGTGCCGCGGTCGCAGGGGCGGGCGCCGGCTCGACGGCGACCTGGTCGGCCCCCTGCCGGGTGGCCACCAACGCGGCGGCAGCGACGACCACGACGACGAGCAGCAGAACCACCGCCCCGACGACCACATACGTGGATCGCCGCCACCGCGTGGGCCGCATGTTTCTCCTGATCTCGATCGTCTGGCCGAGCCACCCCTGTAGAGCAGCGTATCCCTCGTTTAGGGTTAACCCGCGTCGTCAGCCGACGCCCCCGCCCCAGCACAGTAGGAGTCACGGCGTGCAGTTCGATGTCCTCATCGAGATCCAGAAGGGTTCCCGCAACAAGTACGAGGTGGACCACGACAGCGGCAAGGTGAAGCTGGACCGCTACCTGTTCACCTCGTTCGGCTATCCGACGGACTACGGCTACATCGAGGACACCCTCGGCGAGGACGGCGATCCGTTGGACGCGCTGGTGTTGCTGCCCGAGCCGGTGTTCCCGGGGTGCATCGTCGAGGCCCGTCCCGTCGGCATGTTCCGGATGGAAGACGAGAAGGGCGGCGACGACAAGGTGCTGTGCGTGCTCGCCGATCCCCGCTGGGACCACATCCAGGACATCGGCGACGTGTCGGACTTCGAGCTCGACGCGATCAAGCACTTCTTCGTGCACTACAAGGACCTGGAGCCGGGCAAGTTCGTCAAGGCCGCCGACTGGGTGGGCCGCGAGGAGGCCGAGGCCGAGGTACAGCGCTCAATCGAGCGCTTCAAGGCCGAAGGGCACTGACCTCCCCCTCGCGAGCAGACACAAACTCGCACCATTGGACCCGATTTCGTGCGATTTTGTGTCTGCTCGCGCAGGTGTGGCGGCGCCCCTGCGCGAATTTGCGTGGCTGTAACACGGTGTAACGCCTGCGCCGCTTGACCGGCCGATCATTGCGGTGTGTTGCTGCATCAGGGGATCGGGCTGGACGCTTTCAACGCCCTTCCGATGCGCCGCGCCGTCCACGCGGTCTTCGAATGCTGTTACAGCGTGCCGCTGGCCGCCGACCTGGCCCGCGCCCGGCCGTTCGACACCCACGACCGGTTGTTCCGCTTCGCCGACACCCTGCTGTTCGGGCTGAGCGAGGAGTCGATCGACTCGATCCTGCAGGCCTACCCGGACGTGGGCAGACGGCCGGGCAGCGAGAAGTCCCAAGCCGAGCAGTGTGCGATCACCGACGAACGTCCCGAGGTGATGGCCGAACTCGCGACCGCGTCGAAGAAGTACCTCAATCATTTCGGGTTCGGCTTCGTGATGTTCATCAACGGCTACGGCGCCGACGTGGTTCTTGAGACCATGCGGGACCGGCTACACAACGACTACGAGACCGAACGCAAGGTGGTCCGCAACGAGCTGGCGCGGATCAACCGGACCCGGCTCGAGCGCATGCTGGGCCCTGAGGGCGGTTACGACAACTGGTGAGCTCGCCCCAGGCCCGGCGGGTGCGCCTAATGTCTCTGCCATGGGTGAGGTGTCCGGCCGCTGGAATCCCCGCTTCGACGCGCTGGCCGAGGCGTTGGCCGACGAGGTCGCCGCCGGGGAGGAGCTCGGGGCGTCGATCGCCGTCGACGTCGACGGCGAACTGGTCGCCGACATGTGGGCCGGCCACGCCGACCGGGCGAAAACCGTTGACTGGCAACAAGATACGATCGTCAACTTCTGGTCCTGCACCAAGACGCTGACCGCGCTGGCGGCGCTGATGCTCGTCGACCGCGGCGAACTCGACCCTTTCTCCCCCGTCGCCCGCTACTGGCCGGAGTTCGCCGCCAACGGCAAGGCCAGCATCGAGGTGCGCCACCTGCTGTCCCACACGTCCGGGGTGTCGGGGTGGCAGACACCGTTTGGGGTGGAGGACATCTACGACTGGGCCACGGCGACGGCGCACCTGGCCGCGCAGGCGCCGTGGTGGCCGCCGGGGACCGCGTCGGGCTACCACGCCATGAACTACGGCCACCTGATCGGCGAGCTGGTGCGCCGTATCACCGGCACGACACTGAAGGATTTCGTCGCCGAGCAGATCGCGGCGCCGCTGTCGGCCGACGTGCAGATCGGGGCGCGGCCCGAGGACGCGTCCCGTATCGCCGAGTTGGTCGCCCCCCACCGCGCGACCGCGGCGTGGGCAAGCTGCCGCCCGACCACCCGGCGGTCAGGACGTTCGCGGCGTTCCCGCCCGGCGCGTACGGCGTGGCCCACGCCGAGACCGACGCGTGGCGACGGGCCGACATCGGCGGCGCCAACGGCCACGGCAACGCCCGCGGGCTGGTCCGTGCGTTGACTCCGGTCTCGCTGGGCGGCAGTGCGCACGGGGTCCGGCTGCTCGGCCCGAGCACCATCGAGCTGATCTTCACCGAACAGTCCCACGGCATGGATCAGGTGCTGTTCGTGCCGCTGCGCTTCGGCATCGGATTCGGCCTGCCCACGCCCGAGCGCGTGCGGGCTGTCCCGGCCGGCACCGTCTGCTGGTGGGGCGGCTGGGGCGGTTCCCTGGTGGTGATGGACCTCGACCGGCGGGCGACGTTCGCCTACGTGATGAACAAGATGGGCGAGGGCACCACCGGCACCGCCCGCACGGTGCGCTACGCGGCGCTGATCGACGCCGCGCTTCAGGACGCGCGCGGCTGATCGCGCGCGGCGAGGCGGCCGAGCACGTCGCGGCCCACCGTGCCGAGATCCTGACGGGGAGTGGCCGGAATCAGAGTCACGCCGTCGGCCACCTCCGCCGACGCGATGTCGGCGATCAGTCCTGCCAGACCGTCCACGGTGCCGGCGTAGTGCACCGTCCCGGAATCGGCCGGACCCAGCACCTGCTGCGCCGACCGGAAATCGCCTGCGACGGCGACGGTGACGTCCAGGATCACCGCGACGTCGTCGGCGCCGGCGCGGATCCGGGCCCGCACCCGCCGGGCGTGCTGCAGGTCCTTGGCCGCCACCCGGACGATCTGCTGGTCGCCGTCGGTCAGCTCGCTCACGCCACCGTCATCTGCCACGAATAGCCGCACCCGGCCACGCTATCCAGCGCTGCCGGGCGCGACCCAGCGTTGTGATCAGCGAGAGTGCAACAATCGCACGCTCAGCGGCTCGGGTCGTGATGCGGATCCGGCACGGCCTTCTCCTCGGAGACCCCGTTTGAGCTGCCGTTCTTGCGTACGTCGTGCACGCGGGTCTTGTACAGGCTGGCCGCAGTCGTGATCAGCAGCGTGACCACGATCACGCCGAGGGACAGCAGTGTCGGGATCTCCGGCACCGGCACGTGCTCGCCGCCGTTGATGAACGGCAACTCGTTCTCGTGCAGCGCGTGCAACAGCAGCTTGATCCCGATGAAGCCCAGGATGAACGCCAGCCCCTGCGAAAGGTACACCAGCCGCTTGAGCATGTCGCCGAGCAGGAAGTACAGCTGCCGCAGCCCCATCAGGGCGAACACATTGGCGGTGAACACCAGGTACGGCTCGCGGGTCAGACCGTAGATCGCCGGGATGGAATCGAGCGCGAACAGCAGGTCGGTGGTACCCAACGCGACGATGACCAGGAACATCGGCGTCATCAGCCGCTGGCCGTTCTCTTTCACCCACAACCGCAGGCCGTCCCACTGGTCGGTGAACTTCATCCGCTTCTGCGCGAAGCGCACCACCGCGTTGTCGGCGTCGTCGTCGTGGTCGGTGTCCTTGACCAGCTTGATCGCGGTGTAGAGCAGGAACGCGCCGAAGATGTAGAACACCCACGAGAACTGGTTGATGGCCACCGCGCCGAGCGCGATGAAGATGCCGCGGAAGATCAGCGCCAGGATGATGCCGACGAGCAGCGCCTGCTGCTGGTAGATCTTCGGCACGTTGAAGCTGGCCATGATGATCAGAAAGATGAACAGGTTGTCCACCGACAGGCTGTATTCGGTGAGCCAGCCCGCGAAGAACTCCACACCGTACTGGCTGCCGTGGAAGAACCAGGTCCACAGCCCGAACGCGATCGCCAGGCCGACATAAAACGTCAGGGCCGTGGCCGTCTCACGCCGAGGCGGCTCGTGGGGGCGACGCCCGATCACGATCACGTCGAACAGCAGGATCGCGATTGTCACGGTGAGCGTGATGCCCCACTCGAGACCACTTACGTTCATCAAACCTCCGGTCGTCGTCAAACGCCGGAGGTCTCTTCCACCACCGCCTGCGGCGGTAGGCCCACGGCACCGGTCATCCCAGGTGGGACGACGTGATGACGACACCGTGGCGAAGGAATACTCCCCTCCAAGCGGCTCATTGTGCCAGTCGGTCGCCCGACACGCGAAATGAGCGGCCCAGGGGCGTGAGGCGACTCCGAACGCTGAGTAGTTTGTACCCGTGACGGCCGCGGATCGAACTCCTGAGATCCCCACTCAATACCTGCTGTCGGAGTTCGCTCCCCCGCCCCGCACGCTCATCGACATCCTCTACGACACCGCGCGCCGGTACCCCGACGCGCCGGCGCTCGATGACGGGACCGTGCAGCTCACCTACGCCGAGCTCGTCGCCGACGTCGAGGACAGCGTGGCCTGGCTGGGGGCCCGCGGGATCGGCCGCGGCGACCGCATCGGGATCCGGATGCCGTCCGGCAGTTACGCGCTCTACGTCGCGATCCTGGCGACCCTGGCCACCGGCGCGGCGTACGTGCCCGTCGACGCCGACGATCCGCAGGAGCGCGCCGACCTGGTCTTCACCGAGGCCCAGGTGGTCGCGGTGATCACCGAACGCGGCCTGGTGCGCGGGCCCGGCTCGTCGCGCGGCTGGCGCGCGACGGCGCCACTGACCCGCGACGACGCATGGATCATCTTCACGTCGGGTTCGACCGGCACGCCCAAGGGGGTGGCCGTCACCCACCGCAGCGCGGCGGCATTCGTCGACGCCGAGGCGCAGATGTTCCTCAAGGACAATCCGCTCGGCCCGGGCGACCGGGTGCTGGCGGGCCTGTCGGTGGCGTTCGACGCGTCGTGCGAGGAGATGTGGCTGGCATGGCGGCACGGGGCCTGTCTGGTGCCCGCGCCCCGGTCGCTGGTGCGCAGCGGGATGGACCTCGGACCGTGGCTGGTGTCCCGGGACATCACCGTCGTGTCGACGGTGCCGACGCTGGCGGCGCTGTGGCCGGCCGAGGCACTGGAGTCGGTGCGGCTGCTGATCTTCGGGGGCGAGGCCTGTCCGCCCGAACTCGCCGAGCGGCTCGCCGCCGGCCCCGACTCGGCCGGCCGCGAGGTGTGGAACACCTACGGGCCGACCGAGGCGACCGTCGTAGCGTGTGCGGCACGTCTGGACGGTTCCGGCGGGCAGGTCAGCATCGGGCTGCCGCTTCCCGGCTGGGACCTGGCCGTGGTCGACAAGGACGGCCGGCCGGTCGGCCTCGGCGAGGTCGGCGAGCTCGTCATCGGCGGTGTCGGCCTGGCCCGCTATCTCGACCAGGACAAGGACTCCGAGAAATACGCGCCCATGCCCACTCTGGCCGGACACGGGCATTGGAGTCGCGCGTACCGCAGCGGGGACCTGGTGCGGCTGGAACCGGACGGTCTGTATTTCGTCGGCCGCGCCGACGACCAGGTCAAGGTCGGCGGCCGCCGCATCGAGCTCGGCGAAGTGGACACCGCGCTGGTGCACCTGCCCGGGGTCACCGGCGGCGCCGCGGCGGTGCGGCGCACCGCGTCCGGGACACCGCTGCTGGTCGGCTACATCGCGGTCGCCCCGGATCTGGACGGCGAGTTCGACGTCGCCACCGCGCGGGCCCGGCTGGCGGAGTCCCTGCCCGCGGCGCTGGTTCCGCGTCTGGTGGTGGTCGACGAACTGCCCACCCGCACGTCCGGCAAGGTCGACCGCGACGCGCTGCCCTGGCCCGTCGGCGACGCGGACGCCGAGCAGGGTACCGACTTGGGCGGCGGCACGCTCGGCTGGCTGGCCGGGGTGTGGCGGGAGGTGCTCGCGGCGCCCGTCGACGGGCCCGAGGCGGATTTCTACGCCCTCGGCGGCGGTTCGCTGTCGGCTGCCCAGCTGGTCGCCGCGCTGCGACAACGCTATCCGCAGGTCACCGTCGCCGACGTCTACGACCATCCGCGACTGGGATCGCTGGCCGGTTACCTCGACGAGTTGGAGCCGCCCCCGGCGGTCACCACCCGCGAGGTCGCGCCGGTGCCTCGGCTGACGCAGGCCGCGCAGGTGGCGCTGACCGTGCCGCTGGCGCTGCTGACCGGCATGCAGTGGATGGTGTGGCTGGCCGTCGCCAACAACGCCGCGGCGGCGCTGCACCTCGCCGACTGGGTGCGTCCGGTCAGCTGGTGGTGGATCCTGGCCGGCTTCCTGCTGTTCGTGACCCCGCCGGGCCGGATGAGCATCGCGGTGTTCGGCGCGCGGGTGCTGATCGGCAACCTGCAACCCGGCACCTACCGGCGCGGCGGGCCCACCCATCTGCGGGTGTGGCTGGCCGAACGACTGGCCGAGGCCAGCGGCGCGGAGAACATGGCCGGGGCGCCGTGGCTGGTCTACTACGCCCGGGCGCTGGGCAACAGCGTCGGCAACGGCGTCGACCTGCACTCGGCGCCGCCGGTGACGGGCATGCTGACCCTCGGACACCGCTGTTCCATCGAGCCCGAGGTGGACCTGGCCGGACACTGGATCGACGGCGACCAGTTCCACGTCGGCCCGATCACCGTCGGCAACGACGCGACCGTCGGGGCGCGGACCACGCTGCTGCCCGGGGCCGTGGTCGGCAAGAACGCCGACGTCGCACCCGGTTCGGCCGTGGTCGGCAAGGTGAAGAACGGCCAGTACTGGAAAGGCTCGCCGGCGGTGAAATCGGGCAAGGCCAGGCATCCGTGGCCGGATCACCGCCCGCCCAGGGCGCCGCTGTGGGTGGCCGTGTACGGCGTGACGTCGGTGCTGCTGGCTGCGTTGCCGCTGGCGGCGATGGCCGCCGGGCTGGCCGTGATCGGCTGGGGTGTGCGCGGCACCGCGACGGTGACGGCGGCGATCGGGCCGGCACTGCTGTGGCTGGTGCCGGCCACCGCGGCGGCGCTGCTGGTGTACGCGGTACTCACCGTGCTGGGGGTGCGGATGCTGTCGGTCGGGCTCGACGACGGCTACCACCCGGTGCGCAGCCGCCCGGGCTGGCAGCTGTGGGCGATCGAACGTCTGATGGACGGCGCGCGCAACTACCTGTTCCCGATCTACGCCAGTCTGCTGACCCCGTGGTGGCTTCGACTGCTCGGCGCGAAGGTCGGCAAGGGCACCGAGATCTCGACGGCGCTGGTGATCCCGAAGTTCACCGTGGTCGAGGACGGCGCGTTCCTGGCCGATGACACCATGGTCGGGTCCTACGAACTCGGCGGCGGCTGGATCCACGTCGCCCCCGCCACCGTCGGCAAGAGGGCGTTCCTGGGCAACTCGGGGATCACCCAGCCCGGGCGCCGCGTGCCCGACGACGGTCTGGTGGCCGTGCTGTCGGCCACCCCGCACAAGGCCAAGGCCGGTTCGTCGTGGCTGGGCAGCCCGCCGGTGCGGTTGCGCCGCAAGCCGACCGCGGCCGACGCGCTGCGCACGTTCCATCCGTCGGCGCGGCTGAAAGTGCTGCGCGCCGTCGTGGAGACGTTCCGATTCGTGCCGCTGGTGGTGACCTTCGCGATCGGGATCGCGGTGCTGCTGGTGCTGCAGTATCTGGTGGTGACGTTCGGATGGGTGTGGGCGGCGTTGGCCACCGCACCGGTCCTGCTGGGCGCCGGCGCGGTCGCCGGAGCTGTCGCCGTACTCGCGAAATGGCTTGTGCTGGGCCGGATCGGCGCGATCGAGCACCCGCTGTGGTCGCCGTTCGTGTGGCGCAACGAGGTCTCGGACACCTTCGTCGAGACGGTGGCGGCACCGTGGTTCGCGCGCGCGGCATCGGGTACGCCGGTGATGAACCTGTGGTTGCGGGCCCTGGGCGCGAAGATCGGACGTGGCGTGTGGTGTGAGACGTACTGGCTGCCCGAGGCCGATCTGGTGACCCTGGCCGACGGCGCCACCGTCAACCGCGGCTGCGTGGTGCAGACCCATCTGTTCCACGACCGGATCATGCGGATGGACACCGTAGTGCTGGATCGGGGTGCGACGCTCGGGCCGCACTGCGTCGCGTTGCCGGCGGCGCGCATCGGGGCCGGCGCCACCGTCGGGCCCGCGTCGCTGGTGATGCGCGGCGACGAGGTGCCCCCGTCGACCCGGTGGCAGGGCAATCCGATCGCTCCGTGGCTGCCGTCACGCAAGAAGCGTTCGGAGACTTCGGAATCCAAGTCCAAGAAGTCTACGGCCGCGTGACGGCACGCAAGAGGGCCGCCAAGAAGGGCACCGCGCCGGTCATCGACCCGTACCTGCCCGGCTCGGGCAACTTCGGCTACCGGGTGTCGCGCTACGAGCTCGAGCTGGAGTACAAGGTGGCGATCAACCGGCTCTCGGGCACGGCCACCATCACCGCGGTCACGCTGGCCGAGCTCAAGACGTTCACCCTGGACCTGTCCGACGCGCTGTCGGTCGCGAAGGTCACCGTGAACGGCAAACGGCCGGCCCAGTTCCGGGCCTCGCGCGGCAAGCTGCACATCAGCCTCAGCGACCGTCTGCCCGCGGGGGCGGCGATGACCGTCGGAGTGCGTTACGGCGGCACCCCGCGGCCCATCCGATCCCTGTGGGGCGAGGTCGGTTTCGAGGAGCTCACCGAAGGGGTGCTGGTCGCCGGCCAGCCCAACGGTGCGTCCTCGTGGTTCCCGTGCGACGACCATCCCAGCGCCAAGGCCAGCTTCCGCATCCAAATCGCCACCGAGAGCCCCTATTTCGCGCTGGCCAACGGCAAGCTGCTGGACCGTCGGGCCCGTGCGGGCATGACCACCTGGGTCTATGAACAGGCCGAGCCGACCTCGACATACCTGATCACGTTGCAGGTCGGCATGTACGGGCGGCACCGCATGGCCAAGAACGGCGTGGAGATGTTCGCGGTGCTGCCCGACCGGCTGCGCGAGGAGTTCGACCACGACTTCGGTCGCCAACCGCAGATGATGAAGCTGTTCACCAAGCTGTTCGGGCCATACCCCCTGGCCACCGGCTACACCGTGGTGGTCACCGATGACGACCTCGAGATGCCCCTTGAAGCACAGGGCATTTCGATCTTCGGTGCCAACCACTGCGACGGCAACCGCAGATCCGAGCGGTTGATCGCCCACGAGCTGGCGCACCAGTGGTTCGGCAACTCGGTCACCGTGCAACGCTGGCGCCACATCTGGTTGCACGAAGGCTTCGCCTGCTACGCCGAATGGCTGTGGTCCGAGCACAGTGGTGACCGCACGGCCGATCAGTGGGCCCGCCACTACCACGACCGGCTCAAGAACTCTCCGCAGAACCTGGTGCTGGCCGACCCCGGCCCGCGCGACATGTTCGACGACCGCGTCTACAAGCGCGGCGCGCTGACCCTGCACGCGTTGCGCCGCCGCCTCGGCGACACGGCTTTCTTTGCGCTGCTGAAGGATTGGGCGAATCGGTACCGGCACGCCAGCGTCGTCACCGACGACTTCGTGGGCCTGGCCGCCCAGTACACCGACGATTCGCTGCGCCCGCTGTGGACGGCGTGGCTGTACACACCGGAGGTCCCTGCGCTGGACGCCGGGACGTGACCGACGCGACGGCTGGACCTTCCGGCGCGGTCACCCGGGGCAGCGTGGTCCGGGTGGGGGTCGCGACGGCGCTGTCGGCGCTGTGCGGCTACGCGGTGCTGTATCTGGCGGCCCGAGACCTCGAACCCGCCGGGTTCTCGGTGTTCGGGGTGTTCTGGGGCGCGTTCGGGCTCGTGAGCGGCGCCGCGTTCGGGCTGCTGCAGGAGACCACCCGCGAGGTGCGGTCACCGTCGGCGGCCCCGGACGGCAAGCGCACCCACCCGATGCGGGTCGCTGCGGGCGTCGGGCTCGGGGCCGCCGCGGTGATCGCGGTGACGGCGCCGGTGTGGTCCGGTCACGTGTTCGCCGACGCGCGGACGGTGAGCGTGCTGCTGCTCACTGCGGGCCTGGCCGGCTTCTGCCTGCACACCACGCTGCTGGGCGCGCTGGCCGGGATGAACCGCTGGTCGGAGTACGGCGCGCTGATGGTCGCCGACGCGGTGCTGCGGGTGGTGGTCGCCGCGGCGACCTTCGCGCTGGGCTGGGGCCTTGGCGGTTATCTGTGGGCGACGGTCGCCGGGGCGTTCGCCTGGCTGCTGATGCTGCCGGTGTCCCCGGGCGCCCGGGCGGCGGCCCGGCTGCTGACACCCGGAGGGACGGTCACCTTCCTGCGCGGCGCCGGACACTCGATCGCCGCGGCCGGCGCCAGCGCGGTGCTGGTGATGGGTTTCCCGGTGCTGCTCAAGGCCACCTCCGGCGACCTCGGCGCCGCCGGCGGAGTGGTGATCCTGGCGGTGACCCTGACGCGGGCGCCGCTGCTGGTCCCGCTGACCGCGATGCAGGGCAATCTGATCGCCCACTTCGTCGACCAGCGCGCCCACCGGCTCAGGGCGCTCGTCGCCCCGTCAGCGGCGGTCGCCACGCTGGGGGCCGTCGGCGTCGTGCTGGCGGGCGCGTTCGGGCCGTGGCTGCTGCGCGAGGCGTTCGGGCCCCAGTACCACGCCGACGGCAGCCTGCTGGCCTGGTTGACCGCGGCGGCGGTCGCGATCGCGCTGTTGACGCTGACGGGAGCGGCCACTGTGGCAGCGGCGCTGCACCGCGCCTATGCCGCCGGGTGGGTGATCGCGACGGTGGCGTCGGCGCTGTTGCTGCTGCTCCCGCTCGATCTGGAGGTGCGCACGGTGGTGGCGCTGTTGTGCGGTCCGCTGCTGGGCATCGCCGTGCATCTGGGCGCACTCGTTACGGTGGCATACCGACCACTCGATTCCCCGCGAGCGACGACGAAGGAGACACCGTGACCTGGTTGGTGACCGGCGGCGCCGGATACATCGGCGCACATGTGGTGCGGGCACTGCGCGGCGCCGGGCTGGGCGTCGTCGTGATCGACGACCTGTCTACCGGCCTCGCACAGTTCGTCCCGGACGGGGTGCCGTTCGTGCAGGCGAACCTGCTCGACGCGGCTGCGGTGCGGGCGACGCTGGCCGAGTACGGCGTGAGCGGAATCATTCACATCGCCGGCTACAAGTACGCCGGCGAGTCGGTGCACCGGCCGCTGCACACCTATCAGCAGAATGTGTCCGCGATGGTCACGCTGCTGGACGCGGCCACGGCCGCCGGAATCGAGAAGGTGGTGTTCTCCTCGAGCGCGGCGACCTACGGGACCCCGGACACCGAGGTCGTCGACGAGACCACCGCCACCCGGCCGGAGTCGCCCTACGGGGAGAGCAAGCTGATCGGCGAGTGGCTGCTGCGCGACATCGGCATCGCCACCGCATTGCGCCACACCAGCCTGCGCTACTTCAACGTCGTCGGGTCCGGTTCCGACGACGTATTCGATGTCAGCCCGTTCAACCTGTTCCCGAAGGTGTTCGACATGCTGTTGAGCGGCCAGACCCCGCGGATCAACGGCGACGACTACCCCACCCCGGACGGCACCTGCGTGCGCGACTACGTCCACGTCTGCGACATCGCCGCCGCCCATGTCGCGGCCGCCCGCCGCCTCGACGACGGGCAATCCGTCGAGCCGGTCTACAACCTCGGCAGCGGGTCGGGGACCTCGGTGCGGGAGATCATGACCACGATGCGCGCGGTGACCGGCGTCGACTTCGAGCCTGAGGTCGCGCCGCGCCGGCCCGGTGACCCGGCCCGCATCGTCGCGGTCGGCGAGCTGGCCGCGCGCGATCTGGACTGGCGGATGCGGCATTCGCTGACCGACATGGTGGCGTCGGCGTGGTCAGCACGCCGGGCAGCCGGGCCGGCGTATCCCACTGCCGGGGCGGTCTCCTGACAGCCGCGCACAATTGGGTCGCCCGCACCGCGGTGGCGCTGATCGCGCTGCAGTTGGTGATCCGGGCGGTGCTGGCGTTCGGCGGCTACTTCTACTGGGACGACCTCATTCTCGTGGGGCGGGCGGGCACCCAGCCGCTGTGGTCGCCGGGCTACCTCTTCGACGACCACGACGGGCACGTGATGCCCGGGGCGTTCCTGGTCGCCGGGGTGATCACCCGCCTGTCGCCGCTGAACTGGATCTGGCCGGCAGTGAGCCTGGTCGTCCTCGCGTTGCTGGCCTCGCTGGCACTGCTGCGCGCGCTGTATGTGATCCTGGGCTGGCGCCCGGTGTTACTGGTGCCGTTGACGTTCGCGTTGTTCACCCCGCTGGCGATACCCGGATTCGCGTGGTGGGCCGCGGGGCTGAACTCGCTGCCGATGCTGGCCGGGATGTCGTGGGTGTGCGCCGAGGCGATCCTGTTGGTGCGCACCGGAGACCGGCGCCACGCGTGGTCCGGCGCGATCGTGTTCCTGGGTGCGCTGCTGTTCTTCGAGAAGTCGGCGATCATCCCGTTCGTCGCGTTCGTGGTCGTGGCGCTGTACGGATATGTGACGGCCACGGCCACGGTCCGCGAGGTGTGGCGCCGCGGCCTGGCGCTGTGGACCGCGACGGCCGCGCTGACCGTGGCCTGGATCGGGGTCTATCTGCTGGTGGTCGACCAGCAGCGGTGGAGCTTCGACCTCGCGATGACGTGGGATCTGTTGTCCCGCTCCTTCACCCACGGCATCGTGCCCGGTCTGGTCGGCGGGCCGTGGGACTGGCAGCGGTGGGCTCCGGCGTCGCCGTGGGCGACGCCGCCGGTGACGGTGATGGTGCTCGGCTGGCTGGCCCTCGGCGCGGTGGTCGCGGTGTCGCTGTCACGCAAGCGGCGCCTCGGCCCGGTGTGGTTGGCCGCGCTGGGCTACGCGGTGGTCTGCCAGGTGCCGATCTATCTGATGCGCTCGTCGCGGTTCACCGCGCTGGAGTTGGCCCAGACGTTGCGGTACCTGCCCGATCTGGTCGTGGTGCTGGCGCTGCTGGCCGCCGTCGGGCTGTGCGCGCCCAACCGGGAGAGCCCGCGCGGGCTCGACCACTCCACCCGCCGAACCGTCATAACAGTTTGTGCGGCAACGGTTTTCGTGGCCAGCAGCCTGTACTCGACATCGACCTTTCTGACCAGCTGGCGTGACAACCCCGCGCAGCCGTATCTGCAGAACGCGCGGGCCGGGTTGGCGCAGGCGCGGGCGTCATCGGACGCGCCGATGCTCGATCAGGAGGTGGACCCGCTGGTGCTGCAGCGGGTGGCCTGGCCGGAGAACCTGGTCTCGCACATGTTCGCGCTGCTGCCCGACCGTCCCGAGTTCGCTTCGGCCACCACCGATCTACGCATGCTCGATGTCCACGGGAATCTCGTCGACGCGCTGGTGACGTGGGTCCGCAGCATCCGTCAGGGACCCGACCCGCAGTGCGGATATCTGGTGCAGCCCGATTTCCCGGTCCGTATGCCGCTGGACGGACCGCTGCTGCCCGCCGACTGGACGGTCGAACTGAATTACCTGGGCAACAGCGACGGCTCGATCACGGTGTCACTGTCGGAGGGGGAGGACGTCAAGGTCCCGGTACGGCCGGGACTCAACCGGGTCTACGTGCGGGTGCCCGGCGCCGGCGACGCGATCACCGTCAGCGCCAACACCGCGGCCCTGTCGGTGTGTGTGGCCTCGGGCCCGGTCGGGTTCGTCGCGCCGGTCTGACCCGGTGCGCTGAAGCGCGAGTGGTACGTGGAGCCGCCTGGGGGAATCGAACCCCCGACCTATTCATTACGAGTGAATCGCTCTACCGACTGAGCTAAGGCGGCGCTGTCGGGCGGGATGAGTCTACGGCAGGGCCTCCCGGCGACCCAACTCAGCTGCGCAGCGCCTGCCCGACGGTGCCGACCATCGCGTCGACCGCGAACTTAGGCTTGACGTTGACCGCGAGCGCCTCGCGGCATTCGAGCACGGCCTCGATGCAGCGCAGCAGCTTGTCCGGCGAGGCGTGCGCGGCCATCGCGGCCACCTTGTCGGCCATGTCCGGGTGGTTGGGGGCCACGTCGGTGGCACCGGAAGCCACCAGCAGGGCGTCCCGGAAGTACGTCGCGAGGTCGATCAGCGCCCGGTCCAGCGCGTCGCGCGACGCCCGCGTCTGCCGGGACTTCTGGCGTTTCTCCAAGTCTTTGAGTGCGCCGGCGGCGCCGCGCATGGTGCCGGCGGTGCCCTTGCCGGTTCCGCCCGCACCCAGCGCGGTGCGCAGCTCCTCGGCCTCGGCCTCGTTGCGACCCTCGGTCAGCGCCTTCGCCTCGGCTTCGGCGGTGGCCACCAACTCCTCGGCCGCCGCGTACGCCCGCGACGGCGTCGCCGCGTCCCGCGCCAGCCCGAGGGCGCGTTTGCGTCGATCCCGGGCCTGGTCGTCGGTGGCCAGCCGGCGCGCCCGGCCGACGTGGCCGCCACTGACCGACGCGGCCCACACCGCGTCGCGCTCCGGCAGCCCGTCGGCTTCCATCAGCACCTTGGCGATGGCCTCCACGGGCGGGGTGACCAGCGCGACGTGGCGGCAGCGCGACCGCAGCGTGATCGCGATGTCCTCGGGATCCACCGACGGCGCGCACAACAGGAACACCGTCGACGGCGGGGGCTCCTCGACCACCTTCAGCAGCGCGTTGGCCGCGCCCTCGGTCAAGCGGTCGGCGTCCTCGATCACCACGATCTGCCAGCGGCCCGTCCCGGGACGGCGCGAAGCGATCTGCACGATCGTGCGCATCGCGTCCACGCCGATGGACAGGCCCTCCGGGATGATGCGGCGCACGTCGGCGTGGGTGCCGGCCATCGTGGTCGAACACGCCCGGCACTCGCCGCATCCGGGGGTGCCGTCGGAGGTGCACTGCAGCGCTGCGGCGAAGCACAGCGCCGCGACCGACCGGCCGGACCCAGGCGGACCTGTGATCAACCACGCGTGCGTCATCGTCCCGGGCGCGGCGCTCACATCGTTACCGGCGATGTGAGCGGAATCACCGCGTGCCGCGCGAGCAGCCGCGATCAACTCCTGCTCCACAGCGTCCTGACCCACCAGTCGCGAGAAAACCCCGGCCATCGCGATAACAGTAATGCTGCGAACCGACACGTCCGTCCCAGACGCCCCTTCCGCGTCAGGAGAGCCCGATACGGTATTCGGGTGGCCGCCGAACCGATCGAAGTGGGACGAATCAGTGCATTCGTCCGCTGGGTCGCGCGTACACCGTGGCCGGTGTTCACGCTGGGCATGCTGCAGGCCGACATCATCGGCGCTCTGCTGGTCCTGGGCTTCCTGCGGTTCGGGCTCCCTCCGGAGGACCGCATCCAGCTGCAGGACCTGCCCGCCTACAACCTGGCGATCTTCCTCGGCTACCTGTTCATCTCGTTCACCGTGGCCTCGTACCTGACCCTGCGCATGCTGATCCCGGTGATGCGCTGGCAGCGCCGCGACATGCTGCTCGGCGACCGGGACCCCGCCGAAACCGAGGTCGCCCGCATGCGGGCGCTGAAGATGCCGTTCTACCGGTCGGTGATCAGCGCGACGAACTGGCTGCTCGGCTCGGTGGTCTTCATCGTGGCCAGCTGGCCGGTCGCCAGCAAGTCCGCGCCGGTGGTGGCGGTCGCGACGGGCCTGGGCGCCACGGCCACCGCGATCATCGGCTATCTGCAGTCCGAGCGGGTGCTGCGGCCGGTCGCGGTAGCCGCGCTGCGCGGCGGCGTGCCGGAGACCTTCCGGGCGCCCGGCGTCATCCTGCGCCAGGTCCTGACGTGGGTGCTGTCCACCGGCGTTCCGGTCCTGGCCATCCTGCTGGCGCTGGTCGCAAGCAAGTTCGACGTGCTCACCGCTCCCGCCGACCGGCTGAGCACCACGATCCTGCTGCTGGCGATCGTGGCGCTGGTCATCGGGCTGTCGAGCACCGTGCTGGTCGCGATGTCGATCGCCGACCCGCTGCGCCAGCTCCGCTGGGCTCTCGGCGAGGTGCAGCGCGGCAACTACAACGCCCACATGCAGATCTACGACGCCAGCGAGCTGGGCCTGCTGCAGGCCGGCTTCAACGACATGGTGCGCGACCTGGCCGAACGGCAACGCCTGCGCGACCTGTTCGGCCGCTACGTCGGTGAGGACGTCGCCCGCCGGGCCCTGGAGCGGGGCACCGAGCTCGGCGGTCAGGAACGCGACGTCGCGGTGCTGTTCGTCGACCTGGTGGGATCAACCCACTTGGCCGCGACCCGGCCCGCCGCCGAGGTGGTGAACCTGCTCAACGACTTCTTCCGCGTCGTCGTCGACACGGTCAACCGGCACGGCGGCTTCGTCAACAAGTTCCAGGGCGACGCGGCGCTGGCCATCTTCGGCGCGCCGATCGAACATCCCGACGCCTCCGGGGCGGCGCTGGCGGCCTCCCGCGAGCTGCACGACGAACTGATCCGGGTGCTCGGTGAGACCGAATTCGGCATCGGGGTGTCCGCGGGCCGGGCGATCGCCGGCCACATCGGCGCGCAGGCGCGCTTCGAGTACACCGTGATCGGCGACCCCGTCAACGAGGCCGCCCGGCTCACCGAGCTGGCCAAACTCGAACCCGGGCACGTGCTGGCATCGTCGATCGCCGTCGCCGACGCGCTCGACGCCGAAGCGCTGTGCTGGGATGTCGGCGAGATCGTCGAGTTGCGCGGTCGTACCGCCCCGACCCAGCTCGCCCGCCCGCTCAACCTGATCTCGCCGCAGGACGTCGGCCAGGAAGTCGCCAGCGACGTCTCGCAGTAACCCGCCGACAGAGGCTCAGGCCTTCTTCGCCGCGGCCTTCTTCGCCGGGGTCTTCTTGGCCGTCTTCTTCGCCGGGGCCTTCTTGGTGGCCTTCTTCTTCACCGGGCCCCGGGCGCGGCGGTCCGCCAGCAGCTCGGAGGCCCGCTCATCGGTGATCGACATGACGTCGTCGCCCTTGCGCAGGCTCGCGTTGGTCTCGCCGTCGGTGACGTACGGCCCGAAACGGCCGTCCTTGATCACCATCGGTTTCTCCGACACCGGGTCGACACCCAGCTCGCGCAGCGGCGGTGTGGCCGCGCCCTGGCGGCCGCGCCGTTTGGGCTCGGCATAGATCTTCAGCGCCTCGTCGAGGGTGATCGAGAAGATCTGGTCTTCGGTGGCCAGCGATCGGGAGTCAGTGCCCTTCTTCAGATACGGGCCGTAGCGGCCGTTCTGCGCGGTGATCTCCTCGCCGCTGGCCGGATCGACACCGACCACCCGCGGCAGCGACAGCAGCTTGAGCGCGTCCTGCAGCGTCACCGTCTCCAGATCCATGCTCCGGAGCAGTGACCCGGTGCGCGGCTTCGGCCCGGTCGGCTTCTTGCCCTTCTTGGCCGTCGCACCGGCGTCGCCGTCGTCTCCAGGTCCGGGTTCGGGCAGCACCTCGGTCACGTACGGTCCGTAGCGGCCGTCCTTGGCGACGATCTCGTGCCCGGTCTCCGGGTCGACACCCAGCGATCGACCCTCTTGCGGGGTGGCGAACAGCTTTTCGGCCAGCTCCAGGGTCAGCTCGTCCGGCGTCAGCTCGTCTTTGAGGTTGGCCCGCTGTGGGGTCGGCTCGCCGTCCTCACCGACGATCATGCGCTCCAGGTAGGCGCCGTTACGGCCCACCCGGACGTTGACCGCGCGGCCTTCGGCGTCGTCGAAGAGTTTGATGGAGTTGACTTCTCGCGCGTCGATCTCTTCCAGGTTGCCGCCGACAAGCTTCTTGAGCCCGCCCTCCCTGGCGATCGATCCGTCGACGCCGTGTTCGCCGCCGAAGTAGAAGTTGTTGAGCCAGTTGGTGCGTCGCTCGTTACCGGCAGCGATCTCGTCGAGTTCGTCTTCCATCGCGGCGGTGAAGTCGTAATCGACCAGGCGCGCGAAATGCTGCTCGAGCAGACCGATGACCGCGAACGCCACCCACGACGGGACAAGCGCGCTGCCCCTCTTGTGCACGTAGCCGCGGTCCTGGATGGTCTTGATGATCGAGCTGTAGGTCGACGGCCTGCCGATCCCGAGGTCTTCGAGCGCCTTGATCAGCGACGCCTCGGTGTAGCGCGCCGGCGGCGAGGTGCTGTGCCCGTCGGCGGTCAGATCCTTGGCGTCGACGCGCTGCCCCTGGGTCAGGTTCGGCAGCCTGCTCTCGGCGTCGTCGGCCTCCCCACCGGCCTGCTCGTCGAGGCTCTCGACGTAAGCCTTCAGGAAGCCCGGGAACGTGATGGTGCGGCCGCTGGCGTTGAACACGACCTGCTCGCCGGAACGGGCATTCCCGCCGATCCGCAGGCTCAGCGTGGTGCCGCGCGCGTCGGCCATCTGGCTGGCGACGGTGCGCTGCCAGATCAGCTCGTAGAGGCGGAACTCGTCCGTGTCGAGCTGGCTGTGCAGCTGACCGGGGGTCTGGAACACGTCGCCGGCGGGGCGGATCGCCTCATGCGCCTCCTGCGCGTTCTTCACCTTGCGGGTGTACTGCCGAGGCGTCGGATGCACGTACTCCTCGCCGTAGAGCTGGCGAGCCTGATTGCGTGCGGCTTCCACAGCGCTGGCCGACAACGTGGTCGAGTCGGTACGCATATACGTGATGTAGCCGTTCTCGTAGAGCCGCTGAGCGATGCTCATCGTGCGCTCCGACGAGAACCGCAGCTTGCGGCCCGCCTCCTGCTGCAGTGTCGAGGTCATGAACGGCGCGTACGGCTTGCGGGTGTAGGGCTTCTGCTCGACCGACGTGACGGCCAGCTGCGCGCCGCGCAGGCCGGTGGCCAGCGCGTTGGCGCCGGCCTCGTCCAGGACGAGCACCTCGTTGGGCTTCTTGACCGCGCCGAGGGAGTCGAAGTCACGGCCGGTGGCCACCCGACGACCGTCGACGGTGTTGAGCTTGGCGGTGAAGGTCGGCGGGCTGGCCGAAGCGTCGGAGACGCTGGCGTCCAGCTCGGCGGTGACGTCCCAGTAGTCGGCGGAACGGAAGGCCATCCGCTCCCGCTCGCGCTGCACGATGATGCGGGTCGCCACGGACTGCACCCGGCCGGCCGACAGTTTCGGCGCGACCTTCTTCCACAGCACGGGGCTGACCTCGTAGCCGTAGAGACGGTCGAGGATGCGACGGGTCTCCTGCGCGTCGACCAGGTCGTTGTCCAGGTCGCGGGGATCCTCGGCGGCCGCCCGGATCGCGGGCTCGGTGATCTCGTGGAACACCATCCGCTTGACCGGGATGCGTGGTTTGAGCGTCTCCAGCAGGTGCCAGGCGATGGCTTCGCCCTCGCGGTCACCGTCGGTGGCCAGATAGAGCTCGTCGACGTTCTTGAGCTTGTCCTTGAGGTCTGCGACCGTGCTCTTTTTGTCCGGACTGATGATGTAGAGCGGCTCGAAATTGTGCTCCACATCGACGCCCAGGCGCGCCCAAGGCTCGGATTTGTACTTGGCCGGGACGTCGGCTGCGTTGCGCGGCAGGTCACGGATGTGCCCGCGCGAGGACTCGACGATGTAGTTCGAGCCGAGATAACCGGCAATCTTGCGCGCCTTGGTCGGCGACTCGACGATCACGAGTCGCCGCACACGTCCGCTGCCGCGGTCCTCGTCAGCCACCTTTGTCCAGCTCCAATTCTTCAGCTGCCCGCGAAATGCACTTACTCATGCGTCCCGCCCCGGCAAGTGACAATTTGGCACCCCGCGCCTGCCTACGCAAACCGTCCCCGCCCCGTCAGAGCTGTTCCGGCCGGTTACAGCCTCGGCCACTGCGACAACGCCCCATCCTGCTCCGGCGGTTCCCCCACGCTCTCTACCAGGCGCGATAGCCGTCGTCGTCCACTGATCCGCAACGCAGGATGAGCCCCCCGGGTGCCGATCAGAGTCGGTGCGATCCCGACCCTCATCATCGCCGACGCGAGCGCCGGATGCGTGTCGGGCGCGTGCGGGTCCAGCCCGAGCAGGTAGCGGTCGTCCTCGGGGCGCCCGGCGGCCAATGTCCAGGCCCGCAGCTGCCGAGGCCCGGGCAGCCACTGCGGGGGGACCGTCTTGACCGCTCCCCTGGTCCACTCGGCGGCGATTACGACCAGTCTGGCGTCGACCGCGGTGCGCACCAGCGGGGTGTTCTCGTCGGTGCGGGCGATCTCCGGGTCCAGGCCGGCCTCGGCGATCATCTCGGCCAGTCCCTCGGCCCGCCACAACGCGTCCACCACCACGGACAGCCGTGCGGCCGCTCCGGTGGCGCCGCCGACGAGCACCGCCTGTCCGGGCGCGGCCAGGATCCCCGTCAGGTCGGCGATCGCCGGGGGCACCGACTCGGCCGAGAAGAAGGACAGCTGGCTCACAGAACAGACACTAGGGCAGCCGGGCCCCACAGCCCCGTTACCCGGCCATCCCGGGCGTGCGTGAAGAGAAGAACGCCCCCGTGTCGTCCGGCAGGACGGCGCGGGGGCGTCTTGAGGTCTTGGGGGCCCGCTCAGATGGCGCGAACGCCGGTGGCCTGGGGCCCCTTGGGGCTCTGGCCGACCTCGAACTCGACCTTCTGGTTCTCCTCCAGGGTGCGGAAGCCGGAACCCTGAATTTCCGTGTAGTGGACAAAAACGTCAGCGGAGCCGTCCTCGGGGGCGATGAAGCCGAAGCCCTTCTCCGCGTTGAACCACTTCACAGTTCCCTGTGGCATCTTTCGTACTTTCCTTCTCTGTATTCACCGGGTGCGGCCCGCCGTCTTTCGGCAGGCCGGGCCCGTTCCGACCGCCATACCTTCGTGGAGTGCTCGGAACTCGACCCGACCTACAACCCTCGCAGGAACCGCGATCGCAACGTCGTTCCTGCGAGTGCTGATACACGAACACAGAAGCTGCGACCGTCGTAAGTCAATCATGTTCAGGCCAGCTGCGACAGTTCTCGCGGCCATCACGTAGTGAACAATTCACGTAGGACAACACCTGGAGGGACCGCCGTGACAGATCCGGGGCCGGATTTCGGCCGCGAACTGCTCGCGTGCGCCATCGACGGAACCGCCGCCGACGAGCATCCGCTGCGTCATGTCGCGGATCTGGCGCCCAGACGGGCCCGGCGGCAGGCGTGGCCCGCATGGGCGGACCCAGATCTGGTGGGGGCGTTCCGTGATCGCGGTGTCGAGGCGTTGTGGTCCCACCAGCTGGCGGCCGCCGAGCTGGCCCGCGACGGCCGGCACGTCGTGCTGAGCACCGGCACGGCCTCGGGCAAGTCACTGGCCTACCAACTGCCCATATTGACGGCGCTGAAGCAGAATCCGCGGGCGCGGGCGCTCTATCTGTCCCCGACCAAGGCACTCGGCCACGATCAACTGCGTGCGGCCACCGCGCTCACCGCCGCGGTGCCCGGCCTGGCCGACGTCGCGCCGAGCCCGTACGACGGCGACAGCCCCTCCGAGGTACGCCGCTTCGCCCGCGAGCGGTCCCGGTGGATCTTCTCCAACCCGGACATGATCCACCTGTCGCTGCTGCGCAACCACGCCCGCTGGGCGGTGTTCCTGCGCCATCTGCAGTACGTGGTCGTCGATGAATGCCATTACTACCGCGGCATTTTCGGGTCCAACGTGGCGATGGTGCTGCGCCGCCTGCTGCGGCTGTGCGCGCGGTACTCGGCCGCCGGCTCCGAATTCGCCGGGCCCACGGTCATCTTCGCCAGCGCCACCACCGCCCAGCCCGCCGCGACGGCGTCGGAGCTGATCGGCCAGACCGTGGTCGAGGTGACCGAGGACGGGTCGCCGCAGGGGGCCCGCACCGTCGCACTCTGGGAGCCGGCGCTGATGACCGATCTGGTCGGCGAGAACGGTGCCCCGGTGCGTCGTTCGGCGGGCGCCGAGGCGGCCCGGGTGATGGCCGACCTGATCGTCGAGGGTGCCCGGACGCTGACTTTCGTGCGTTCCCGGCGCGGCGCCGAACTCACCGCGCTCGGCGCACGGGACCGATTGGCCGACACCGCACCTGAGCTGGCGCCGCTGGTGGCGTCCTACCGCGCCGGCTATCTGGCAGAGGACCGCCGCGCGCTGGAGCGCGCGCTGACCGAGGGCGAACTGCGCGGCGTGGCGACGACGAACGCGTTGGAGCTCGGCGTGGACATCGCCGGGCTCGATGCCGTTGTGCTGGCCGGTTTTCCGGGGACGGTGGCGTCGTTCTGGCAGCAGGCCGGCCGCGCGGGCCGTCGCGGGCAGGGCGCGCTGATCGTGCTGATCGCCCGCGACGACCCGCTCGACACCTACCTGGTGCACCATCCGGCGGCCCTGCTGGACAAACCGATCGAGCGGGTGGTCATCGACCCCGGCAACCCTTACGTGCTGGGTCCGCAGTTGCTCTGCGCAGCAACTGAATTACCGCTCACCGAGACCGAGGTCCGGATGTGGGGCGCCGAGGCGGTGGCCGAATCCCTGGTCGACGACGGCCTGCTGCGCCGCCGCCCCAGCGGCTACTTCCCCGCGCCGGGCCTGGACCCGCACCCCGCGGTGGACATCCGGGGCGCCACGGGCGGACAGATCGCGATCCTGGAGGCGGACACCGGCAGGATGCTGGGCAGCACGGGCGCAGGCCAGGCGTCGTCCTCGGTGCACCCGGGTGCGGTGTATCTGCACCAGGGCGAGAGTTACGTCGTCGATTCCCTGGATTTCGAGGACGGCGTCGCGTTCGTGCACACCGAGGATCCCGGCTACACCACCTTCGCCCGGGAGCTGACCGACATCAGCGTCACCGGTCCTGGTGAGCGCACCGACTTCGGGCCGGTCACAGTGGGTCTGGTGCCGGTGTCGGTGAGCAACACCGTCACGGGGTATCTGCGGCGGCGGATGAACGGTGAAGTGATCGACTTCGTCGAACTCGACATGCCCACCCGCAGCCTGGAGACGATGGCGGTGATGTGCACCATCACACCGGAGGCGCTGCAGGACAACGGGATCGACCCGCTGCGGACACCTGGTGCGCTGCACGCGGCCGAACACGCGGCGATCGGCCTGCTGCCGCTGGTGGCCAGTTGCGACCGCGGCGACATCGGCGGGGTCTCGACCGCGATCGGCCCCGTCGACGGGCTGCCGTCGATCTTCGTCTACGACGGCCACCCCGGCGGGGCCGGGTTCGCTGCACGCGGGTTCGCCACGATGGACCGCTGGTGGGAGGCCACCGCGTCGGCGATCGAGGCGTGCGAGTGCCCGTCGGGATGCCCGTCGTGCGTGCAGTCCCCCAAGTGCGGCAACGGAAACGATCCTTTGGACAAGGACGGCGCCGTGCGGGTTCTGCGACTGGTCGTGCGACTGCTCATGGCACGGCTGGATTGAACCTGACACCAACTGGCTCGGAGATCCCGGCGCCGCGAACCTTCCCCGCCGTCGGGCGCCTGCGGCCTCGGTAGGATCACCGGCATGACCCACGACTGGCTGCTCGTGGAAACACTCGGCACCGAGCCCGCCGTCGTCGCGCATGGCGCGTACACCAAGGACCTCGTCCCGATCGGCAACTACCTGCGCCGCAACCCGTACCTGATGGCCATCCAGACCGCCATCGGTGAGACAGTCCGCGCGGGGGCGGGCCTGAGCAGCATCACCCCCAAGAACGACCGGGTCATCCGCACCGAGGTGGTCCAGATGTCCGACGGCCGGATCCACGGTGTTCAGGTGTGGGCCGGCGCACCCGACGACACCCCACCGGAACGTCCACTGGTGGGGCCGCTGCTGTGGGATCTCACCAGTGGGACCGCCACCGACACCCGCGAGTCGCTCGAGGTGGGCGGCTGGGATCCGAACAAACAGGCCACACACGGTCGTGCCTTCGCCGACGACCTGCCCCGCCGCGACCTCAATCCGAACGAGGCCGAGGTGCTCACCATGGTGATCAGACCTGAGCCGGGGGTGACGTTGTGCAACACCTGGGAGGTCACCGACTACCGGGGTCAGCCCATCACGGTCGGGTTCGTGGCCCGCTCACTTCCTGAGGTGGCCGACGACGGCAGAGAGCGGTTGATCTGCCGCGCCATGAATTGGCGCAGCGTACGCGAAGGTCCGAGCATCCAACACGACCTGTTGGCCCAGCGCATCGTCGACGGGATGCGACAGCCCGGCGTGTACAGGGCGCTGGTGGATCCGCGGCACTGGACCTTGCTGAAGTGGCTCGACGATCCGGTCCCGTTCCTCAACTGGCGCGCGCACATGTCCAGTGAGGCGACCATCCATCCGCACGACCGGGCGACCACGATGGTCGCGATGGCCGCCGACTTCGCGACCGGCGTCGCCAGCGGCGTGCTGCGCATGGTGGGCCCCGACGGGGGCTGGACGCCGGTGCACGTCACGGTGAACCGGGTCAATCTGGGCAAGAACGCCTATGCCGGCCTGGCGTCACTGCGGCTGCCGACGGCGGCCGAACTCGCCGCCGCGGGACTTGAGGGTGCGGTCGAGAGCACCGGACGCCGAACCAAGGCGCTCTCGCGCAAGGACAAAGCCGGCCGCATGTAGTCCGAGCGGCCGGTCGGCATCAGTCGTCGTCGCGACCCTTGTTGGCGCCGTTGCCTTTTCCGTTTCCCTTCCCGTGGCCGTTGTTGCCCTTCTTGTCTGGGCCCTTGACGTCGGCCGCGGGCGGCGGCTGCTGCGTCACCAGTGAGGCCGTGGGCGCGGGCGGCGGGGACGGGGGCTGTGTCGGGGGCGGAGCCGGCGTACTGGTGCTGACGGGTTGGACCGGCGTCGACGACGAGAACGGGTTCATCGCCACGGCGAGCGCCGCGACCAGGAAGGCCGCCGCAGCCGCGGCGATCAGAGCGTATCTGCGTCTCCGGGACGCAGGCCGTTGCGGCGGCGCGGCCCGGTGGTAAGCCGACGGCGGCAACGGTTCGGCGAGCACCTTGGTCGCCGGACGTGGCGGCACCCCGATCGGTGCCGCGCCGGCGCTCATCGCCGCGGCATCCCCGGCGAGTGCGGCGCGCATCTGGGCGGCGCTTCCGAAACGCAACCGGGGGTCACGGCTCATCGCGCGGTCGATGACCGCGGCGAGGACCGGATCGGCGCCGGTGTGCAGCCCGGCCAGCGGCGGTGGCGGCGCGTCCATGATCGCCCGGGCCAGCGCCACGGGATTGTCGTGCGGGAAGGCGCGGCGGCCCAGTACCGCCTCGTAGCCCATGACGCCGACCGCGTAGAGGTCGTCGGCGACCGAAGCCGGCGCGCCGGCGACGCGTTCGGGACTCATGTAACACAGCGTGCCGATGATCTGCCCGGTCATGGTGTGCGCGGTTCCGCCGCTCTTGGCGATGCCGAAGTCGGCGACCTGCATGCGGTCGCCGGTGGCCGACAGCAGGATGTTTCCAGGCTTGATGTCGCGGTGCAGCACCCCGCCGGTGTGCGCGGCGTCGAGCGCGGCGAGCACGTCGTCGAGCATGGCCCGCACCTGCGCTGCCGGCAGCGGGACCTCGGCGATGAGATCGGCCAGTGTGCGGCCCGGCAGCCGTTCCATCACAATGAACGGACGACCGTCGTGCTCGCCGAAGTCGTGGACCGCCACGATGTTGGGATGCGACAGCGCCGCCGCGGAGCGGGCCTCGTCCTGAAATCTGAGCCGGGCTCCCGGGTCGGCGTTGAGGTTCGGCAGCAGCAGTTTGACCGCCACCGGACGGTTCAGTCGCGTGTCCCAGCCGTCGCGAACCTCGGCCATGCCGCCGCACCCGAGCAGGCCCCGTAATTCATAACGGCCGGCAAGCGTCTCGCTGCCAGTCATGCCGGCAGCGTATCCGTACCCGCGGGGAGGTAAACCCACCGCGTCAGCTCCCCGATCAGCCGGCGACGGGACCGGCCCGGGCCATCGCCGACGCCGGACCCAGGACGAATCCGCCGGTGCGCACCGGGACGCCGGTACGAACCACGACGTCAAGGTCGTCGAACGCGCAGCCGGTCAGCGTCGCGCCCAAGGACCGGGCCACGTGCTCGGCGACCCCGCATGCCGCGGCCTGCCCCGCCGCGGTCCGAGACGCGGCGCTGAGCGCGGCAAGGTCGGCGGCGGCTTGCGCTCGATGGCGGGCCGTCACCGCCGACCCGATCGCCAGCCCGCCCCAGGTGAGGGTCAGCAGGACCAGCACCATCAGCGCCGCGGTGACGGTGGCGGCGCCGTCCTCATCGCTGGCCGGGCTCGGCCACCGACATCCCTTCGGCCGCGATGACGATGCCGGGCAGTACCGCCGATCCCGCGGTGACCCGGGCGACGACGAAATCACCGTCGCGGCGCACCGCGACGACCGCGTCGGGCGGCGCGATCTGCCGCGCCGCGTGGGTGGCCGACGCGTGATCCCCGCGCGCCGCCAGCCGGGCCGCCTCACGGGCGGCATCGATGCAGCGCACCTGTAGCGACACCGCGGTGAGCCCCGCGACGCAGACGACGAGCACGGCCACCAGCGCGGCGATCGCGAAAGCGGCTTCGGCGGTGGCGATTCCGGATTCACCGCTCAGATGTTGGTGTTCAGCGCCCGGCTGATGATGTTGGTCAGCGCGGACACGATCGAATCCCCGGTGACCACGGTGTACAGGATCGCGCCGAACGCCGCCGCGGCGATGGTGCCGATGGCGTATTCGACGGTGGACATGCCGTCGTCGGCGACAGCCAGCACGAGCATCCTGGTGCGAATGTCGCGGATACGGTCTTTCCACATGCTTTTCCCCTTTTTCTCTGGTGTTCACAGCACTCCCGACTGCAGGACGTCTCCGGCCAAGCCGGCGACGACCGGCACGATGCCCAGGCACAGGAACGCCGGCAGATAACACAGCCCGAGCGGCCCCGCCATCAGCACCGAGGCGCGTTCGGCCTTCGCACCGGCTGCGTCCGCGGCTTCGGCCCGGAGCTGGACGGCCAGATCCTCGACGCCGCGGGCCAGCGCCGCGCCCGACGTGGCGGAGCGGCGGGCCATCCGCAGCACCGCATTCAGGGCGTGGCCGGGGGCCGCGTCGGGACTCGACCACGCGTGCGCAGGGTCGGCGCCCAGCGCCGTCAGATCGGCCGCCCGCCGCAACAGCGCAGCCAATCCCCGCGGTGCGGACTCGGCCACCGCGGACGCCGCGGCCGACACCGCCATGCCGGAACGCAGGCACGCCGCAAGCACGTCCAGCGTGGCTGCGACGGCGAGGACGTCATCGGGCCCCGGCCGTCCGCGCACGGGCCGCGCCGGTTGCCGGCCCCGGCGGACCCTGGCCTCCGAGGCGGGGGGCAACGTCAGTACAGCGAGCGCCAGAAACAGTGCGGGCCAGGTCATGTCATGACGCCGGCCATGATGCGGTCGGACCACAGCAGTCCGGCGCAGACGAACGTCGTCCCGATCACCAGCAGCCATCCGCCCGCGCCGGACAACAGGAAGCTCAACGGATCTGCGCCTACCGCATGCCCGAGCAACACGCCGAGCACCGGCAGCCCGGCCAGGATCGCCGCGGTGGCGCGCGCACCGGCCAGACCGGCTTCGACACGGCCGCGGAAGCGTTCACGCTCGACGACATCGCACTGCGCGGCCTGAATCAGGCTGGCCACCGCCAATCCCTGCGCCTGCGCAAGACGCCAACACACCCCGAGCCGTTCCCAGTACCCCGGCAGCAGGGACCGGCGGCCCTCGGCGCGCAGACCTTCGGCGACGTCCGCCCCGAGCAGGGCTCGGGCCGCGACCGCGCCGAGCGACGTCGCCGTCCGGCCGGTGGACTCCTGCGCCGCGGCGCGCATCGCCGCGACCGGGTGGGCACCGACCCGCAGCTCGCCGAGGAGCACGTCGAGGGCGGCCTGCAGCGCCGCCGCTTCCGCCGCGCGATCCCGCCGCCGTGCGACGGCCCGGTTGCGCGCCAGCGGTGTCGCGGCCAGCAGGCCGAGGGACACCGCGGCGGCGGGCGTCGACGACACCGCCACGGCGACGCACACCCCCAACGCGCATACCGGCGCCGGGACACGCAGCCGGCGGGTCTGCGGCGCCGGGAACAGCACCGCGCGCCGGCGCGAGCGGACCGGCACCAACAACACCGCCGCAGCCAGGGTCAGCGCGGCGACGGTCATGTCCTGCTCCCCCCCTGCACGAGGTCATGCAGCGTGTCGGCGGCCGGACCGAAACCCGTGTCGGCGTGCCAGCCGGTGAGGACCTCGACGATCCCGTCGTCTCGGCGCCGCAGCACCCCCACCTCGGCCAGGCGCCGGCGCCCGGTGCGATCACGCGCCACGTGCAGCACCACCCGGATAGCTTATCTGTAACGGGTTGTGGGGTGTGTAGGACTGTCACCCACGTGGGTTTTAGATGGGGTTTTCTCGTAGGGGACACTGTTATCTGTAACGGTGTCACCGACGTTGGCTCGCGGTGGGTGTTGCTGTGTTGCGGAGGCGGTGCAGTTCGCCGTGTGCGGTGGCGAGGGCTTGTTCGAGGGTTTTGTTCTCGGCTTTGAGTTCGGCGATCTCTGTCTGGTAGCGCTGCTTTTGGGTGCGGAGTTGTTCGCGCAAGGCGGTGACGATGCTGGATTCGGTGTCGGGCTGGGGTGTCGTGGGTGCCGGGTTGAGGGTGGGTTTGGCTGATTCGGCGTGGATCTGGTCGAGCAGGTTGCTGTGGTTGTAGACGCTTTTGCGGGAAACCCGTGCGTGTTTGGCGACGGTTTGCGGGTTGATCGTGAGCCCTTTTCGGCGCATGTCCTTGATCGCTTTGGCGATCTTGTTTTCGGTGGCGGCGTAGCGCTTCTTGGCGTGGGCGACGATCGCGTCGGTGGAGCGCGGTGTGGTCATTGCTCACCGGTGCGGGGTCGGCTGGCCTTGTCGAGGGCGGATTGGTGGGCTCCGCGGGTTTGGATCTGCAGCAGCGGCAGTCGTTTGCCTGTGCCTGGGCCGGCGACGGAGTTGTCGGCGGTGGCGGCGAGGCGGTCGATGATGGCATGCAGCGAGTCGATTTCGCGGTGTCGTTCGATGATCCAGATGTTGTCGTCACCAAGTTCGCGGCCGGCGCGTTGCCGGTATTGGTCGCGCCGTGTCGCGATGAGCGCCTCGGTCGCGGCGAGCTGGGCGCGCAGTTCGTCCAGGTGTGTGGTGTCGGTGGCGAAGTGCCCGCAGCCCAGGCAGGCGTTGCCTTTGTCGCATTGTTTGAGCGGGGGCAACAGACAGACCCCGTTGGGCAGGACGCGGTCGGTGCGGGCGGCCAGCTGGGTCATCTCGTAGATGTCGTGCGGGGTGATGTCGATGTCGGCACCGTGTGCCCCGATCTTCTTGTGTTTGAGGAATTCCGCTTCGGCGGTCGCGGCCAGCGTGGCGGCGTAGCGGGCGGTCATTTCGGGGCTTTTGTGGCCGAGGTAGCGCTGCACGACGTGGAACGGAACGCCATCGTTGAGCAGTTCGGTGGCCCGGGTGTGACGCAGCCTGTGAGTTTGGGTGAATCGCAGTGCCCGCCCGGCGCTGTCGGTGAGGGTGTGGCACTTGTCGAGTTTGTCGAGCATGGCCCGGTAGGTGGTGTAGGAGCGGGGCCGTTGCCCGCGGTGCTGATTCTTCAGCCCGAGAAACAGGTATTTGGATTGCAGCTGAGGGTATTTGGTGGTGAGCCATCGTTGTTGCTCACCGATGATGTCGACGATGGCTTGCTCGACCAGGATGGTGGGGACGATCCCGTCGACTTTGGTCTGTTGATAGCGCAGCCGCGCCACGAACGCCCCGTTGTCGGGTTCGGTGCCGACGGGCCGGTCCTGGCCCGGGATCGCCTCGAGCGGGTCGTAATCGAGCATCAAGATCTCCGAGGCCCGCCTGCCGGTGAGTGCTTGCAGCAGCCAGATCCGGGCGGCTTGGGGGTCACCGAGGCCTGCGAGGACCGAGAGGTCCCCGTCGGGGCCGGTGAGCACCACTTTCTGTTTGGGTTCTGCGGCCAAAACGTCGAGGTAGGCGAGCATGCGTTGCAGGTCGGCGGTGGAATGCCAGGTGAGTTCGCGTGCGCGGCGGCGGTGTTTGGGGGCGTTGATGGGCGACCATAACGCCGTGTGGGTCAGGGTGATGTCGCGCCAGCGTGCCGTGGCGGTGGCCGTCGCTGCCTCGGCGGCGTGGTCGTGCATGAACGTGTAGAACGACTGGGTTTGGGCTTGCAGGCTAGCGACCGTGTCGGAGGTGAGCCGCTCGGAATGGGTGGCGGCCTGCGGTGAGCGCAGGTAGTCGAGGTAGTCGAGGAACACCGTGCGCAGCTGGTCGGGGTCGGTGCTGATCAAGGGGTCTTGCAGATGACCTGCGGTGGTGGCGAAGTGGCCCAGCTGCGAGCCGAGGTTGCGGGCCCGGTCAACGACCGAGGACCAGGTGAGCAGGTCGTAGGTCAGGGCGCTGCGCAGCCAGAACCGCAGGCCTTCGCGCAGCCAGTCTGGGGTGATCCCGCGCAGCCGCACCGTCTGGTCGTGGCAGGGTTCGTGCGGGCGTTGCGGGATGCGGGGATCGGCGCGCAGATCCCAGATGTCGTGGGCCCACCACGGGGTGTCGGTGCACGATACCGACACGTTCAAGTGCAGGTGTTCGATGAGGTGGCTGATGTTGCGCCGCGATCCGGGTGAGGGCAGCCGGTTGTTGCGGCGCTGAAAGCTCAACGCGGCCTGGCGGATCAGCTCGGTGGGATCGAGCTCGGCGATACTAGTGGGCGCAGCGCCGGTGCGGGTGGTGTGCTCGGAGATGGCCGCGGGCAGGGTGCGCACCAGCCACGCCAGCAGCGACGGCTCGATCTTGCGCAGCTGCTGATCCCAGCACCACCACACCCACCAAGCGATTTCCTCGGCGAATCGCGGTGGTGCGGCGGGGGTGAAGTCGTGGGCGGCCCCGGCGCGGTTGCCCCGCAGGTAGAACTGGTTGCGCAGGAACACCTCCTGGAAGGGTGCGGTGTCGATCGGATAGACGGGCTTACGCCACTGCCCGGGCACTCGGGCCCATTGGGACTGCCAGGAACTGACCGCGACCGGGGATGAGGCCGCGCCCCGGGGCGGCGGTGGGTCCATCGGTGTGGTCACGGTGTGAGTCCTTTCCAGCCGGCCACGTAGTTGCGCCATTGGGCCAGGGTGCGCATCTCGGCGTCCTCGGTGACCCACCCGTAGGTGGAGAGGGTGGTTTGGATGTCGGCGTGGCCCAGGCGGCGCATCACCACGTGTGGGGCCGCGCCGGAGAGCAGCAGCGCGGTGGCGTGGGTGTGGCGCAGCCAGTGCGGAGACCACCCCTGTGGCAGCGCCCCGGCGGCGCGGCTGGTGACCGAATCGACTTTGGCGTAGACGGTTTCAGGACGCGTCGGCGCGAACGGTGTCCCCGCGGTCAGGTTGACGAACACGAAATGAGTGGTCAGGTCCGGCACTGCCAGATCCGCGCCGTGATCGATCAGATGCCACACGTAGGAGGAATACAGCGCCTCCAGGTCGTCACCGATATAGACCCGCCGCGGGGAGAGCGTCTTGCCGCGCGCTCCGCGGGGGTGGTCTTGGCGCGCGGCGATATCGATCCACGGGGTGCCGCCAGCGCCGATGTGGAAATCGTGGTGCCGCAACGATAATGCCTCCCCCAACCGCATCCCCGTTTCGGCCAGCACCGCGAACAACAAACGGTCGCGCAGCCCCGATGCCGGCCCGGACCACTCATGGCCGGTTTGGGTGGCGCAGCCATCGAGAATGAGCCCGACCTGGGCGGGCAGCAGCACCGGGGTGGCGGCGCGATTGCCGCGGCGCACCGTGTAAGTGGGGCGGTCCTTGGCCGGCCGCGCCGCACCGACCCCGGCCAGCATCGGGATGTAACGTGACCGGCCACGTTTGCCGCGGCTGGTGTGCAGCCGCTGATACGGGCCGACGAGCCCGTGGGCGTCGGCGTGGTAGCGGTAGCAGGCCAGCACCGCCGCGGCCCGCAACGCGGTGCTGGCCGCGCCGAGCCAGCCCTCGGGGGCGCCGATGCGGGCGGTGCCCGGCAGGTCCCCGGTGCGCAGATAGGCCAGAAACTGCCCGAACAGGCTGGTGCTGATCTCACGCCAGTCGGTACCGGTGTGCTCCAGCACCGTCCACCAGGCCGCCAGCCCCGCGGCGTAGGCCTTCACCGTGTTAGGGGAGGCCTCGTCGTCGCGCAGAAACTGCAGGAACTCCTCGGCCGGGTCGATCGGCAGAAAATCCGGACCCACCACGGTGAACGTATCGGTGTCCTCGGCCAGGGCGATGCGTTGCGTGCGTGCCATCGCCGATGTCCCACGAATCCGTTCAGGCTTGCCGGCGCGACCGGAACCGCTCCGAGGCCGCCACCACCACCGTGTCACCACGGTCGGTGCCGCCCACCGGGGCCAGCGCAACATCGACCCGCGCCGGCCGCGGCGCGCTCGCCCCGCGCTGTCCGGCTAGGATGTCGGCCAGCAGATCGGCCGGGAAGATCAAATCCAATGCAGCCAGCATCTCCACCGACGTCGCGCCGTAGCAGGCCTCGACCCACTTGATCAGCAGCCGCGGCTGCTCGGGCAGGCGGGCGTCCCACCCAGGTTCGGTCTTTCCCCAGGTGCGCCCGGTCTCGGAGTTGATCCGGGTGTAGAGCTGGCGCTGCAGCATCGCCGCGCGGTGCTCATCGATCAGCTTGGATTCGCGCAGATGCATGATCAACGCGCCCAACGAAATTCCCCACTTCAACTTCACCGGCATCAGATGATTCAGGGTCGGGGCATCGGTGATCTCGGCCGCGATCGCCGCCGCCGGCGCCAAGAACTCCGACGCGAACCGCGACGCCTCGTTCTCCTGGTCATCGCTGACCTCGCCATGGCGGTGCAACACCAGATGGCCGATCTCGTGGGCGACCGTCCAGCGGCTGCGTTCCCAGGAGTCGATACTGCGCATCAACACCAGTGGGCGTTGCCGGAACTCCCCGGTCCGCGCCGAGCAGCCCAGATGCTTCTCGGTCAACCCACCGGCGGGTTCCTCGTCTTGGGTGTCCCAGTCGATGCGACCCGTGGAGCGAGAATGCTTGGTGCGCAACACCACCGGAACCCCGGCCGCTTCCAAGTCATAGGTCAGATAGCGGATCGGCTCGCACGCCTCGCGGCCCAGCCACGCCCTGGCCTTGGCCGCCGCGGTGACCACATCGGTGCCCACCGGCAACGGCTCCAGCGCCACCACGGGCCCCTTCTCCACGCCGTTGAGCTGATCGACCAGATCACCGACCACGTTGGCGAACACCGCCAAATACTCCTTCTCGGTGACCGTCGTAGCCTTGGGCGCCCGGAACAGCAGATCCCGCGCTGCGACCCGTGACACCGGTGCAGTGGTGAAAAACCGTGCCGGGAAACGCAACAACGCGACCAGCGCCTCGAACTCGAGGGCGTCCAAGGTGGCGGTCTCGGCCTGCTCCAGACGCGTCTGGCGCGGGGAACGCCACCCCATGTGCTCCATCACCGCCGTGGCGGTCATCTGCCGCAGCACCCGGGCCTGGCGGACCCGTGCGCCGAACACCTCGACCGTCATCACCGACCACCTCGTCCCCGGTAAACCCCGGCCGGTACCCCGCACTCATTTACGCGCCCGGATCCCCAGTGTCGGTGGACTTCTTGCCGAAAATCTCGTTGAAGTCCCCGTCGGGCTGGTAATCGGTGACTGCCTGCTGCTCCTCGGCCGCCGTCTTGGGCCGGATCGCCGGCGGCAACGCGGTGAACACCAGGATCCGCTCGTCGTTGGTGTTCAAGTCGGCCACCGCGGCCAGGATCGCACCCGCCACCGACGCCTTGTCCGGTGTCGGCCACCAGTAGACGATCAACTCGTATTCCTGCTCCAAGCCCGGCGGCCCCATCACCGGTTCGGCGGCACCGTCGTCGAGGAACAACTGCACCCCCGGCTTCGCCGCAGGTGTGGCCTGCGGCAGAAACAGCGCCAGACCGTCCACCACGTCGGGTGCCAGCTTGCGCACCCTGGCCATGGCCATATTCGAATCGCCAAGCCGTACCGACGTATTGGACCCCGAGGTCATCCGCAACGTGGAATCCGGGCCGCAGGACGCGCTCGTGGGCACCTCTCGCGTCGACTCGCCGGTACGGGTCAGCGCATCCATACCGTTCATCGCCAGCACGGTCGCCCGCACGTCCCCGCAGAGCATGCCCCCGGGGATCTGACGCGGGTCGGGAAACCGCCGCGCGTGCAGGGCCACCACTTCGTCGTAGGCCGCTTCGATCTCCCCGAGCAGCCGGGCGAAGGCGGAGCGATGCTGCTTCATCAGCCGCTCGACCAACTCCTGTAGGTCCATGGCTGAAATATTGCACGTCTATTCCTACATCGTCACGGAGGCGCGCCGTGTGTCGCGTGGACGATTTCTGCTGGTCAGGCACCTTCGTAGTATACATGTGTAAGAGGTGAAATGCTGTGCAAACACGGCCATTTCGACTGGTTTTAGGTGGTGCGGCGGTGTCGAATCCGCTGCAGTGAGCCGCCCCGAGCGAACCGACCCTGCGACGCTGCCGGGCGCCGAAGTCAGGGCCGCGCAGGCATCGAACACGTGTGTGAGTGTGACAGGTGAGACAGGTGTGATTGGTCAACCGGTGAGTGCGTGTCGCTCGACGCCGTCCGCATTCTCGCCGGATTCCTCGCGCCGACCGCGGATGCGCCTGGGCTTGACGTCACCGAACTCTCGGCGATCACAGCGGCTTCGGTGGTGCGACGGCAGCGCTGTTAGTAATCCCACGGCCCGGGGCCCATCATGCCCGGTCCGTACTGTCCAGGACCCCACTGTCCCGGGCCCATCATGCCTGGCCCCCACTGTCCCGGGTCCATCGTGCCCGGTCCGTATCCGCCGGGACCCATCATGCCCGGTCCGCCGTATCCGCCGGGGCCCGTCATGCCCGGTCCGTATCCGCCGGGACCCCATGGTCCGGGTCCCCAGCAATTGGGGTCCCAGCCGTTGGGTCCCCAGCACTGGTCCCATGGGCCCTGGACCGGCAGTGCGGGCCCGCTGGTCGATGAAACCCCGCCTGGGGGTTGTGCGAGGGTGGTCGTCTCGCCGCCGCTGAGCCCGATTGCGACCGATCCGGCTAGCGCGAGGATGGTCGCGGTGGTGATCGTTGCACGTCTGGTGAACATGGTTCGTCTCGCTTATTTGGGTGGGCTGGTGACGTCGAGTTCGGCATACATCCCGGCCCAGTAGTGGCCGGCGATGTTGCAGATCAGCTCGTAGCGTCCCGGGGTCAGGGTGATGGTGGTCCAGCCGGTGCCGCCAGGGCCGATGCCGTATTGGGGTGACTGTTCGTCACCTTTGTCGGCGCCGCAGGTGCGGGAGGCCTCACCTAGGCTGCCGGCCTCGTCGACCTTGCCGTCGGGACCGGTGACACGCCATCCGGGGTACTGGCCCTGTGCCAGGGGCAGCACGACGAGCTCGTGGCTCAACCCGCCGGTGTTGAGTACCCGAAACGACACCGGTCCCGCCGGAACGGAGGCCGGGGTGACGACGATGCGCATCATCCCCATGCCCGGCCATCGGTAGCCGGTTTGCCCCGGGCCATTCGGGCCGTTCCAGCCCGGCCCCATCATGCCGGGGCCCATCATGCCGCCGCGGCTCATCATGCCCGGGCCCATCATGCCGCCGGGGCCCATCATCGCTCCCATGTCGGCGAGGGTGACGTCGACCACCGCACCGGGTAGGGCGGGCGCGGAACAGGACGGCGGCGGGGCGGCCGGGTACCGCCAGGGGCCCATCATGCCCGGGCCCATCGAGCCCGGACCCCAGGCGCCTGGGGCGTTCGGGTAGGGGGCGTTGGCGACCGGTGTTTGGCGGCCGAACGGCCCGCCGGGGTGCCAGATCGCGGTGGTGGTGACCCCGAGGATCACCGATGCGATCGCGATGGCCAAGATCAGCCAGAGACGGTGGGAGCGCATCGCGGTCAACGGTGTTCACGCAGCAGGGTCATACGCCGCTGATATTCGTCTTCGTCGATCTCGCCGCGGGCGAAGCGTTCGGCGAGCAGCCCTTCCGCGCGTGCCGGCCCCGGTCCGGGCGGGTGCGCGCCGGTGTGCCGCGGACCGGTCAGGTAGCGGATGGCCAGGACCACGGCGGTGATCACCGCCGCCCAGAACAGCACCATCAGCACGGTCATCAGGATCCAGCCACCGGAGCCCATGCCGCCCCAGCCCCAGCCGTCATACATCATGGTCGTGTCCCTTTCGCCTGAAATACCAAGCCCCGCACCGGGGGCTGCTCAGGCCAGCCTGCTCGCGCAGTGCCGATGCCAGGTAGGGCCGATGGTCCTCAATGATCGGTGTCTTTCGGTATTACCAGCTAAAACACAGTATTATCGTCCAATGACGATGGATAGTGCGGGTTGTCTGGCCGGACCGGCGTCGGGTGTGGATGCGGCGGTGGCGTTGTTCCGTGGCCTCTCTGATGGCACCCGGTTGGCGATCGTGGGCCGGTTGGCTCACAGGGAGGCCCGGGTGGCCGACCTGGTTGCGGAGTTGGGGTTGGCCCAGTCGACGGTGTCGGCGCATGTGGGGTGTCTGCGCGAGTGCGGTCTGGTGGCGGGCCGTCCGCAGGGACGGCAGGTGTTCTATTCGTTGACCCGCCCGGAACTGCTCGATCTGTTGGCGGCGGCCGAAACACTGCTGGCGGCCACCGGCAACGCGGTCGCGTTGTGCCCCAATTACGGCACAGGCAGCGCATCGGGGTCTGCCTGTGAGTGACACCTGCTGCGGCCACGACGACCCCGGTGCCGAGCGCGATGAGCGCGAGCGGGGCCCGGAGAAACTGTGGCAGGTCAGCGAGATCCGGGCTGCCGCGCTGGCCGGGGTGCTGCTGCTGGCGGGTCTGATCGTGGGCTGGGCTGGCGGACCCGGGCCGGTGACGCTGGTGGCGGAGGCCGCGGCACTGGTGATCGCCGGTGTGACCTTCGTCCCGTCCACGTTGAAGCGGTTGGTGGCGGGCAAGATCGGTGTCGGCACGCTGATGACGATCGCCGCTGTCGGTGCGGTGTCCCTCGGTGAGGTCGGCGAGGCCGCGATGCTGGCGTTCTTGTTCGCGATCAGCGAAGGCCTCGAGGAGTACTCGATCACCCGCACCCGCCGGGGCTTGCGGGCGCTGCTGTCGCTGGTCCCTGCCGTCGCCACGGTGCGCCGCGGTGGGCGCGAATACCGGGTCGCCCCCACCGAACTCGCCGTGGGCGAGGTGATGGTGGTCAAACCCGGGGAGCGCATCGCCACCGACGGGGTCATCACCGCGGGCCGCAGCGCGCTGGACACCTCGGCGATCACTGGGGAGTCGGTGCCGATCGAAGCCGGCCCCGGTGATGCGGTGTTCGCCGGCTCGATCAACGGCACCGGGGTGCTCGACGTGCAGATCACCGCCACCGCCACCGACAACTCGCTGGCCCGGATCGTGGCGATTGTGGAGGCCGAGCAGGCTCGCAAGGGTTCCAGCCAACGCCTGGCCGACCGGGTCGCCAGCCCGCTGGTGCCGGCCGTCATGGTCGCCGCGGCGATCATCGCCGTGGCGGGCAGCGTGGTCGGGGATCCGCGGGTGTGGATCGAACGGGCGCTGGTGGTGCTGGTCGCGGCCTCACCGTGCGCGCTGGCGATCGCGGTGCCGGTCACCGTGGTCGCCGCGATCGGCGCCGCGAGCAAGATGGGTGTCCTCATCAAAGGCGGTGCCGCGCTGGAGGCATTGGGCCGCATCCGTGGGATCGCCCTGGACAAGACCGGCACGCTGACCCGCAACCAGCCCACCGTCATCACCGTGGTACCCGCCGACGGGGTTTCGGGCGGCGAGGTGATGGCGGTGGCCGCCGCGCTGGAGGCCCGCAGTGAACACCCGCTGGCCGCGGCCATCCTCGCCGCCACCGATCAGCTCACTCCGGCCCGCGATGTTGAATCGGTACCCGGTGCCGGGCTGTCCGGGTGGCTGGACGGGAGTCTGGTCCGGCTCGGGCGTCCCGGCTGGATCCAACCTGGCCCGCTGGCCGAGGTCATCGACCGGATGCAGCGCGCCGGGGCGACCGCGGTGCTCGTCGAACGCGACGGCGCCGTGTTGGGTGCGGTGGCGGTGCGCGACGAACTGCGACCCGAAGCCCCCGAGGTGATCGGTGGGCTGCGCGCCCACGGCTACCAGGTGGCGATGCTGACCGGGGACAACGAGCGCACCGCCCGGGCGCTGGCCGCCGACGCCGGCATCGACGACGTGCACGCTGACCTGCGGCCCGAGGACAAGGCCCGCATCATCGAGGAACTGCGCTCCCGGCGGCCCACCGCGATGGTCGGTGACGGCGTCAACGACGCCCCCGCCCTGGCCACCGCCGACCTGGGCATCGCGATGGGCGCCATGGGCACCGACGTCGCCATCGAAACCGCCGACGTCGCCCTGATGGGCCAAGACCTGCGCCACCTGCCCCAAGTGCTGTCCCACGCCCGCCGATCCCGGCGCATCATGCTGCAAAACATCGGCCTATCGTTGGCGATCATCACCATCCTGCTGCCCCTGGCCCTACTCGGTGTCCTCGGCCTGGCCGCCGTGGTGCTCGTGCACGAACTCGCCGAAATCGTCGTCATCGCCAACGGCGTCCGCGCCGGGCGCACCCAACCCCTAGCCGGGATCCCGCAACCACACGGCCGGCGGGTGAGCACCCGCCGCGCGACAGCACAGATCGGAAACGCCGCACACCGCTGAGCAGGAAAGAGACAACGATGACCAAACTGGCACTATCAACCACACTGCACACCTCCTTCGACGACGCGGTCACGCGAACCCGAAAAGCCCTGGCCGACCACGGGTTCGGGGTGCTCACCGAGATCGACGTGAAAGCCACCATGAAGGCCAAACTCGACGTCGACATGGCCGACTATCTGATCCTGGGAGCCTGCAACCCGCCCCTGGCGCATCAAGCCGTGCTCAGCGACCCCGAGATCGGGCTGCTGCTGCCCTGCAACGTCGTCGTGCGCGCCGACACCACCCACGGCAACGACACCGTCATCGTCGATGCCATCAATCCCGCGCTGATGGCCGACCTCAGCGACGCACCCGGAGTAGCACAGGTCGCCGAACAGGTCACCACCAAACTGCAAGCCGTCATCGACGCACTCGACCACACCTAACCCTCCCCCGGCCGCGTTCGCCGCGCGAACGATGACAAGTGCGTGCTGCTGGGGCGGTAGGCCACCGGCCACGCTGTTGGAGAACACCCGCAATCAAAGGCCGACCTGCACTCGTCAGGCCGGCTAATCCGATTGTCGTCGACGGCAACCCCGATCCGGAGGCGTGTTTATGCCGCTTGGATATCGCCGATGCCGTCGAATTGACCGAGCTGCTGCAGTTCGTCAACGACTGGCTCGCCTCCGACACCGGGCGCCTCGACGCATCACTGACCCACTACGTCGGTCATCCCGGCTGCACCGCCGATGAACTGCGCGCCGACCTGGACCGGTTCATCTTCCTACTCTGGCAACGACGGCGAACCACTCTTCGGACGCGCATAGCAAGAAGCACGCCGCCGATGCCCTAACGAGGTGGCTCCACCACCCTGTCGCAGCACAGCGGTAGGGGCTTGGTGCAGCCCAACCCGCGGGGTGAAAGGGCTACCGCTGAGGCGTGGTTGGGACGGCCGGAGTTGTGGTCGGCGATGGCTGCTGACCGGGGCCCATCATCCCGGGTCCCCACGATCCAGGCCCCATCATCCCGCCCGGTCCCCACGATCCAGGGCCCATCATCCCGCCGGGTCCTCCGGGGCCCATCATCCCGCCGGGTCCTCCGGGGCCCATCATCCCGCCGGGCCCCATCATCCCGCCGGGCCCCATCATCCCGCCGGGCCCCATCATCCCGCCGGGGTAAGACATTCCGCGCCCGTCGCGGTAACCGCCGCCGTACTGCTTTCCGACGAAGAACCCGGAGAAGAAGATCACCGCGACGATGAACACGACACCAGCAACGATGCCCACCCATGCCGCGCTCTGGGTGAGCCTGTTGGGACGGTCCGATCCAGGCGACAGCTCCCCGCGCCCCTGCTCGGTGGCCACCGCGGTCGGTTCAGTCCGGGATTCGGGCGTTTCGGTCATGACTCGATCATGCCGATGCCACCCAGGCGATGAATCGAAACGCCGCGTTCTTCATCGAATCTTCACTGAACCACTAGCTCACCAATACCGATCGACGATGCCCCGGATCGATCTGGAGATCATGGGCGGTCGCCATGAGCGCTACGCAGGAGCGTTCACTTCAGTGGCGCCTGACTTCTGTCGACCGCCCATTGGACAACAGATCTGTCACGCGGGGATCCAAGTCAGACCCCTGACACACGTCCTACACATGCGTACGGATTAGCAGACCTACCCGGTCGGTAGTACACATGTAACTTACGTGCCTACCAGCGGCAGCGAACGGTTTCACAGTTCCCGTTACAGATAACGCACACGCGGCGAGCTGGCTGTGCAGCGCGGCGCGGTCCAGACCGCCGAGGGCCGCCAGAGCCTCGAACCGGGCCGGCACCTCGGCGGGATTGTTCGCGTGTACGGTCCCGGCGCCGCCGTCATGGCCGGTGTTCAGGGCCGTCAGCAGGTCCACCACTTCGGCTCCACGTACCTCGCCGACGACGATGCGGTCGGGTCGCATCCGCAACGCCTGCCGGACGAGGTCACGCACGGTGACCTCACCGGCGCCCTCGACGTTCGCGCACCGCGCCACCAGTTTGACCAGATGGGGGTGCGCGGGCGCGAGCTCGGCGGCGTCCTCGACGCAGACGATGCGCTCCCGGCCCGGTACCGCGGCGAGCAGCGCCGCGAGCAAGGTGGTCTTGCCGGCACCCGTACCGCCGGAGATCACGAACGCCAGCCGCGCGCCGATCACGCCGCGCAGCAGCTCGGCCGCCTCTGGGCCGACCGCGCCCGCGGCGGCCAGCGCGTCGAGGTTCTGATTGGCCGGCCGCAGCACGCGCAGTGACAGGCAGGTGCCGCCGGCGGCGACCGGCGGCAAGACCGCGTGCAGCCGGACGTTGAGCGCGGCCCCCGGCTGTGCGGCGCCCAGTCCGCTCAGATTCCCGTCCACCCACGGTTGGGCTTCGTCGAGTCGGCGGCCGGCCGCCAGCGCCAGCCGCTGCGCGAGCCGGCGCACCGCCGCGTCGTCGGCGAACCGCAGATCGGTCCGTCGTAAGCCGGTGCCATCGTCGACCCACACCGCGTCGGGTGCGGTCACGAGCACATCCGTGACGCCGGGTGCCGACAGCAGCGGATCGAGGATGCCCGCGCCGAGCAGTTCGGTCTGAAGTTGGCGAAGGTTGGTCAGCACTTCGGCGTCGCCGAGGACACCGCCGGACTCGGCGCGGATCGCGGCGGCGACCACGCTGGGCCGAAGCGGGGACGACTGCGCGGCCAGCCGCTCCCGCACCCGGTCGATCAGCGGGGCGCTCATGCGGCGGCCTCGACGGCCGGCCCGAGTTGCGGATTCTGGCCGAGTACGGCTAACACCTCGCGGGCCGCGCGGGCCAGTGGTGAACGGGTCCGCACACGCAACCCGCCTCGCTCGAGCGAACTTTCGACACCGGGCTGCGGTCGCATCGCCGCGAGCACGGGCAGACCGACGATGCGCGCGACATCCAGCGGGCGCAGGCCGCCCGGGGACGGGCCGCGCACGACGACGCCGGCATTGGGGTTGATGGCCGTCGCCCACATCGCGGTCACAGCGGCCGCGGCGCACGAACGGACATCGGCAGGCGTGACCAACACCACCAGATCCGCCGCCGACACGGCCGTGTCGCTCGCCGGGCCGGGCCGCCGCGCCACGTCGCAGACGACGGTCAGACCGGCGCGGCTGCCGGCCTCGACCACGGCTTCCAGCGGCGCGGCATCGATGTCGTTGCTGACAGCGTCACCAGACAACACCCGACTGGCAGAGAGGATGCTCACGCCGTGCCGCGACGGGAGCGCATCGCGGAGGGCGGAGAAGGCGATCCGCCCACCTGCCGGTGAAAGATCGGGCCACCGCAAACCGGGTTCGGTCTCACTGCCCAGGACCAGATCGAGCCCACCGCCCCACGGATCCCCGTCGATCAAAAGGGATTTCGCGCCGATCTTCGCCAGCGCGGTCGCGAACACCGACGCGCCTCCCCCACCGCGGCCGGCCAGCACGGCCACCACCGGTCCTCGCGCGCCGGTGTGCCGTGCGGCGTCGGCGGCGTCGGCCAGCACGGCCATCAGCGCGCGATCATCTGCGGGCAACGTCACAACGCGTTGCACACCGACAGCCACCGCAGCCTCCCAGTCACTGCGCTCGGGCGCTGCTGCGCCGCTGATCAGAAGCACTCTGGGACGTCGGGGCAGATTACGCGCGGCACACCGGCGGGCGGCCGCGGCGTCGAGCAGCACCGCCGCCGCCCCGGACCACACCCGATGACTGGACGGATCCGCCGCGCGCACGACCTGCATGCCTGCGGCGGCGACGATCCGGTCGACATCGGTGCCCAGCAGCGGGTCGTCGACCAGAACCAGGATGGCGTCGGAGGCGGACATGACCCCAGCCTCGACCGGTTCCGCACCGCAGGCCAGGGCTCTGGAGGGTCCTGGCTACGATCTGTGGATCGACGCGAGACTGTGGATAACCGGCGGACAGCACGTCCGTGCGCAGCGAAAACAGCATTCCGCAACGTCGTTTTCGGGACATTTTCTATCCGCTTTGCGAAAGCCGCCACGACTTTGCCAATAGCCCCCACAAAAGGGACGACCCCCGCCAGGGGGGGAGGAGGCGGAGGTCGTCGTGTATCAGCCCCGGGGGGTCGGGCTGATGCACACCCGGCATAAGCCGAGTAATGACAACTATACACACGCCGGACAGGGCCGGCGCAAGTATCGAAATGGCAACAACCCGGGCAGAGACCAGGAAAGATGCAGTCGCAGACAGGTGTCGTGATCTGCCAATTTGTACGATCTGCCGCGATCTGTCACACAGCCCACGCCTATGCTGACCATGTGACGTCACCCGAGCCGGCGACCGAGGGTAGCCAGGCACCGACAGCGCCGTCTCCGTCGGAGACCCCCGTTCGCACAGCGGCCTTCTTCGATCTCGACAAAACCGTCATTGCGAAATCGAGCACTTTGGCTTTCAGCAAACCGTTCTTCAGCCAAGGGCTAATCAATCGGCGCACCGTGCTGAAGTCGTCGTATGCGCAATTCCTATTCCTTATGTCAGGGGCCGACCACGACCAGATGGACCGGATGCGCTCCTACATCGCCAACATGTGCGCGGGGTGGGATGTCGAGCAGGTGAAAGCCATCGTCGGCGAGACGCTGCACGAGATCGTCACCCCGTTGGTGTTCGCTGAGGCCGCCGAGCTGATTGCCGACCACAAGCTGTGCGGCCGCGACGTGGTGGTGGTTTCCGCGTCCGGCGAGGAGATCGTGGCACCCATCGCCCGTGCGCTGGGCGCCACCCACGCGATGGCCACGCGGATGGTGGTCGACGAGGGCAAGTACACCGGCGACATCGCCTTCTACTGCTACGGCGAGGGCAAGGTCGAGGCCATCCGCGCCCTCGCCGATCGAGAGGGTTACGCGCTCGAGCATTGCTACGCCTACTCGGATTCGATCACCGATCTGCCGATGCTCGAACTGGTCGGGCATCCGACCGTGGTGAACCCCGACCGGGCGCTGCGCAAAGAAGCGGCCGCCCGTGGGTGGCCGGTGCGCACGTTCTCCAAACCGGTGTCGCTGCGCGACCGGATCCCCGCGCCGTCCGGGGCGGCCGTCGCGACCACCGCCGCGGTAGGGGTGAGCGCACTGGCTGCGGGCGCCCTGACGTACTCGCTGTTGCGCCGATTCGCGTTCTGAGGCAAGCCACCTGCACCGACACACCGGTTGCTGGACCGGGAGAGTAACGATCCGGGTTCGCACCCTGATTGGCACTTGATGTGACCGTGGTCACGGAGTACAAAGGAACGCAAGGCAGCCGGGTGAGGCCAAGGCCGAGCCGGAAGAGAAGGCTCGATCTCCCGATCTCGGCTCCTAGCACGGGTCCCGGAACCCACGCGGCGCACGCACCGCGGGAGAGGTGAAGGCGTTGCGGGCCTGCGTGATTGCGAAGATCTGACGGCCATTGCAGCCCTTTGGGTTGGGCTGCAGCCGTAGCGGAGCGCAATTACGCCGAGGCCACCCACGCAACCCGATATTGCACGCTTGGTAACCGGTGACCCGTGCTAGCGGGCGGTGAGCCGACTCGGTCGCAAGACCGATCGGAGCACCGCCCGCTTCGTGTTGCTGGAGGGTGCGGACGGCGGGGTCAGGACGTCGCGGCCTGCGCGATCGAGAGCGCTTCGCGCGCGCCCGCGTGCAGCGCCTCGCTGCTGAGCACCAGCCATGCCGCCAGACCATCCGGCGTTCCGGAGGCGAATCCCCGTGCCGCAGCGCGGTAGTCACCGGATCGCCGCATCCAGTGCACCTCGGGCACACCGAGCCCGTGCGGGTCCAGACCGGTGGCGATCGTGATGAGCCGCGAGACCGCCCGGGCGACCACACCGTCGGCGGTGCCGAACGGTTCCAGCGTCAGCAGTTCCCCGTGCGCGACCGCGGCCAGCACGGTCGCAGGCACCCGGGTTCCGCCGGTGGCGAGGTCGGCGAGCAGCTCCAGCCGGCGCCCCACCCCTTCCCGCGGGCGGCCCAGCGCCTCGTCGCCGACCAGGTCGGCCGCGGCCAACGCGTGCAGTCTGGCGATGGCCTGCAGCGGGGCGCGCCGCCACACTCCGACCAGTGCCCCCTCACCGCCTTCGAGCGCCTCGGCGACCCGTAGCGCGCCGGCGAGCACCGGGTCGCGGTCTCCGTCCGGCGCGAACTGCAGTGGCCCGCCGTCGAGCACGGACGACGCGCGCGCGGCCCGCAGGGACGCCTCGGCGGCGTTCTTGGGCCAGCCGCGCAGGTTCGTACGGTGCCGGTGAGCCCTGCCCAGCGCTTCCCGGGCCTCGTCGCCGGCCTGCGCGACCCCGGGTAACGTCGTCAGCGGCGCCAACGGATCGCCGGCGGTCGGGCTCATCGAAGGGCACCAGGGGTCACGCGTGGACACGGTAGTCGACCAGTGACCGCGTGCGCCGTGACGCTCGTCGCGGCGAAAGCGCCGCCCACAGCCGCAGAAGTGAGTTGCCAACCTCTTTGCAACGTTGGGTGACTACCCTCACACACATGACCGAGACGCATGTGGACGCGATTGCGTCCTACCCCCCGGCTCCTGAGTTCGCCGCGAACGCCAACGCCACCGAGGCGCTCTACGAGGAGGCCGAGGCCGACCGCTTGGCGTTCTGGGCGAAGCAGGCCGACCGGCTGAGTTGGGAGACCCCGTTCACCGAGGTGCTGGACTGGTCGGACGCGCCGTTCGCGAAGTGGTTCGTCGGCGGCAAGCTCAACGTCGCCTACAACTGCGTCGACCGCCACGTCGAGGCCGGCAACGGCGACCGCGTCGCGATCCACTGGGAGGGCGAGCCGGTCGGCGACGCCCGCGACATCACCTACGCACAGCTCAAGGACGAGGTGTGCCAGGCCGCGAACGCGTTCGCCGAACTCGGCCTGCGGGCCGGCGACCGCGTTGCCATCTACATGCCGATGGTGCCGGAGGCGATCATCGCGATGCTGGCGTGCGCGCGTCTGGGCGCGATGCACAGCGTGGTCTTCGCGGGCTTCTCCGCCAGCGCCCTCAAGGCCCGCATCGATGATGCGCAGGCCAAGCTGGTCATCACGACCGACGGACAATATCGCCGCGGGAAGGCGGTTTCGCTGAAGGAGGGTGTCGACGAGGCCATCGACGGGCTCGGTGACGACAGCCCGGTCGAGCACGTCGTGGTGGTGCGCCGCACCGGCATCGACACCCCGTGGACCGAGGGCCGCGACCTGTGGTGGGACGAGGTCGTCCCGAAGGCCTCGACCGAGCACACGCCTGAGGCTTTCGACTCCGAGCAACCGCTGTTCCTGCTGTACACCTCGGGCACCACCGGCAAGCCCAAGGGCATCATGCACACCTCGGGGGGCTACCTCACCCAGGCCGCCTACACGCACTTCAACGTGTTCGATCTCAAACCCGAGAGCGACGTGTACTGGTGCACCGCCGACATCGGCTGGGTCACCGGGCACACCTACATCGTGTACGGCCCGCTGGCCAACGGCGCCACTCAGGTGGTCTACGAGGGCACCCCGGCCTCGCCCGATGAGCATCGCCACTACCAGGTCATCGAAAAGTACGGCGTCACCATCTATTACACCGCTCCGACGCTGGTCCGCACGTTCATGAAGTGGGGCCGTCAGCTGCCCGCCGAGCACGACCTGTCGAGTCTGCGTCTGCTCGGGTCAGTCGGCGAGCCGATCAACCCGGAGGCGTGGCGCTGGTACCGGATGGCGTTCGGCGGGGACAAGACCCCGGTCGTGGACACCTGGTGGCAGACCGAGACCGGCGCGATCATGATCTCGCCGCTGCCCGGCGTGACGGCGTGCAAGCCGGGATCGGCGATGCGCGCGCTGCCCGGCATCTCGGCCAAGATCGTCGACGATGACGGCAACGAGCTCGAGCCGTCCGCTGACTTCGGCGAGCACGTCACCGGCTACCTGGTGCTCGACAAGCCGTGGCCGGCGATGCTGCGCGGCATCTGGGGCGATGAGGAGCGGTTCAAGGAGACCTACTGGTCTCGCTTCGCCGAGCAGGGCTGGTACTTCGCCGGCGACGGCGCCCGGTACGGCAGCGACGGCGAGATCTGGGTGCTGGGCCGCATCGACGACGTCATGAACATCTCCGGGCACCGGATCTCCACCGCCGAGGTGGAATCCGCGCTCGTCGGGCACTCGGGAGTGGCCGAGGCGGCGGTCGTCGGCGCCACCGACGAGCACACCGGCCAGGCCATCTGCGCGTTCGTCATCCTCAAGTCCAGCGCGCACGGCGGGCAGGAGGACATGATCGACGAGCTGCGCGCCGAGGTGGCCCGGGAGATCTCCCCGATAGCGAAACCGCGAGAGATCCACGTCGTGCCGGAGCTGCCCAAGACCCGCAGCGGCAAGATCATGCGGCGCCTGCTGCGTGACGTCGCCGAGGGCCGCGAGCTCGGCGACACCTCGACGCTGGTGGATCCGAGCGTGTTCGAGGCGATCCGGGCGAGCAAGTAGGCCGGGGCTAACCCGCCCCGACGGGTACGAAACCGCTGCCGGGCCGGCCCTTGGCGGTGATGTCGGCCAGCTGCGTGTTGAACGACATGGTCACCGCCGGGGTGTGCAGCGGGATGAACTTGATCACGCACGTCGGCAGGTCCTCGGAGAACGCGCCGTGGATCATGCCGACGAGCCGGTTGTTGACGGTGACGGGTGCGCCGGAGTCACCCGGCTGCCCGCACACCTGGTTGACGATGGTCCCCGGCTGTTCTCCGGGGCCCCAGGTGACTCCGCACGAATATCCGGTGGTGCGACCGAGTTTGCAGGCCACGTCGCCGAAGCGGGGATCTGGCGCCAGGCCGTCGATGCGGAAGCCGTTGACCGTGTTGACGGGTGTGACCTTGGCCGGGTCGAACTTGATGACGGCGTAGTCGAGGATGTCGTTGCCCGCGACCATCGTCCCGACGGGGCCCGCGTCCTGATCGGCCTCCGCGGCGACGACGGCGCCCGGGCCGCCGCAGTGCGCCGAGGTGAACCCGATCAGGCTGCCCTGGCTGTCGGTGCCGATGGCGGTCAGCGTGCACAGCGTCTCGCCGTCGACGACGAGCCCGGAGCCGCCACCGAGGGCCACCGGCGGTGCGGCGTGGGCGGGAACGGTGGCGAGGGTCAGCAGGGCGACCAGAGCCAGGAGCGCCGCGCGGACCGGCACAAAGCGCCCGCTCGTGTTCAAATGTCAATCCCCTATCGAGGTGCCCGACCCGCCCAGCAAGGAACTCGCGCAGTCTATCCTCGGGCGGAATCGTTTAGTGGGACGCCACGTGGCAACATGAACGCGACCGAGAAGAGTGGCCGGAAGGAAGCCCCGCGTGAGCGATCGCAGAAACGGCGTGCCGAACACCGTGACGTCGATACCGCTGGTGGACCCTCACGCACCGAAACCCGACCCGTCGATCGGGGATCTGGTCAAGGACGCGACCGCGCAGGTGTCGACGCTGGTGCGGGCCGAGGTCGAGCTGGCCAAGGCCGAGATCACCCGGGACGTCAAGAAAGGGCTCACCGGCAGCGTCTTCTTCATCGCCGCGCTGGTCGTGCTGTTCTATTCGACCTTCTTCTTCTTCTTCTTCCTGGCCGAGCTGCTCGACAACTGGCTGTGGAAATGGGCGGCCTATCTGATCGTCTTCGGCATCATGGTCGTTCTCACCGGGCTGCTCGCGCTGTTCGGTTACCTGAAGGTGCGCCGTATTCGGGGCCCCCAGAAGACCATCGAGACGGTCAAGGAGATCCCGGAGGCGTTCACCCCCGGCCCGGACAAGAGGACCGTAGCGACCACCAACGGCGATCCGTCGACGCAAAAAGACCCCTCAGGCTGGTAATGAACCCACCCGATCCGTCGGTGGTGCGCATCGGCGGGCCGTGGCGGCATCTGGACGTGCACGCCAACGGGATTCGTTTCCACGTGGTGGAAGCCCAGCGCCCAGCCGAGCTCGACGACCGGTCACGCCCGTTGACGGACCGCCCGCTGGTCATCCTGCTGCACGGATTCGGGTCATTCTGGTGGTCGTGGCGCCATCAGCTCACCGGTCTGACCGGTGCCCGCGTCGTGGCCGTGGACCTGCGCGGCTACGGCGGCAGCGACAAGCCGCCGCGCGGATACGACGGGTGGACGCTGGCCGGGGACACCGCGGGCTTGGTCCGGGCACTGGGCCACAACAGCGCCACCCTGGTCGGCCACGCTGACGGCGGCCTGGTCTGCTGGGCCACCTCGGTGCTGCATCCACGAGCCGTGCGGGCGATCGCGGTGGTCAGCTCCCCGCACCCGGCCGCACTGCGCACCTCGACCCTGACCCGGCGCGATCAGGGTCGGGCCCTGCTGCCGTGGATGTTGCGCTATCAGCTGCCGATGTGGCCCGAGCGCGCGCTGACCCGCCACGACGGCGCCGAAATCGAGCGGCTGGTGCGCAGCCGGTCCACGGCGAAATGGCACGCCAGCGAGGATTTCGCGGAGACCGTCGGCCATCTTCGGCGCGCCATCCAGATCCCGTCGGCGGCGCACTGCGCCCTGGAGTACCAGCGCTGGGCGGTGCGCAGCCAGCTGCGCGGTGAGGGGCGCCGCTTCATGGGTTCGATGAAGCGGCCGCTGGGGGTGCCGGTGTTGCACCTGCGTGGGGACGCCGACCCGTATGTGCTGGCCGATCCGGTGCAGCGCACCCAGCGCTACGCCCCGCACGGCCGGTACGTCTCGATCGACGGCGCCGGTCACTACAGCCATGAGGAAGCACCGGAAGCGGTCAACGAACAGCTGCGCCGCTTCCTGGGCCAGGTGTACGGCTGACGGGTCAGCCCGCGTTGATGCAGGTGCCGGTCGGGACGCGTTCGACGTTGCCGACCTTGGCCATCTGCCGGGCCACCTCGTCGGCGGTGAGCACGAACCCGGTGTCGACGTCGTCGACGGCCGCGCCGAACACCACACCGAGCACCTTGCCCTGCCGGTTGATCATCGGCCCGCCGGAGTTGCCCTGGCGCACAGTGCCTCTGATGGTGTAGACCTCGCGGGTGACGGTGGTGGACCGGTAGATGTCCGGCCCGTTGAGCTCGATGACCTCGCGCACCCGCGCCGGGGTCGCGGTGAAGGCGCCGCCGCCGGGATAGCCCATCACGATGCCGTCGGTGCCCGGCTGCGCCTCCGCGTCGACGAACTGCAGCGGGGCGGACGGCAGGTTGGGCACGTCGAGGATCGAGATGTCGGCGTTGGGGTCGTAGGAGACCACCCCCGCGTCGTAGGTCTGTCCGTCCACCTCGACGGTGACACTGTTCGACCCGGCCACCACGTGCGCGTTGGACATCACCCGGTTGGGGGCGATGACGAAACCGGTCCCCTCCAGCACTTTCTGGCAGCTCTGCGCGACTCCGCGCACCTTCACCACGCTCGACCGGGTCGTGTTGACCACCGGTGAGGTGGCCAGCGACGGGTCCGGCGGGTCGATCTCGGCGACCGGTGTCGGTCCGAACGGTTTGAGCACGTCGTGCAGTCCGGCGGTCTCCCACAGCGCCGAAAGCCGGTTGGGTACCGATCGCAGCCAGCTGGGAGCGACGGAGTCGACCTCGGCGATGACCTTGGAACCCTGCACCGCGGCGACCAGATTGGGTTGCGGCGAGGACACCAGCGCGGTGCCCAGCAGCCAGGCCGCCGTCAGCACCAGCACCAGCTGCAACGCGACCCCGACGACCGAGTCGACCACCCGCAGCCCGGGACTGCGGATCGCCCCGCGTACGGCTCTGCCGAGCACCACCCCCGCGATCTCGCCTATCACGACCAGCGCCAGAATCAGGAACAGGGTGACGAAGAGCTTGGTGCGCGGGCCGCTGATGTGGTCGACGACGTAGGGGGCCAGCAGGATTCCCGCCGCGGCGCCCAGCGCCACCCCGACAAGAGCCAGCAAGGAGCCCGGCGCGCCCGATCGCCAGCCGGAGATGGCGGCGATCAGGGCTAACGCCAGGATGCTGATATCAAGCCACTGAGACGAGTTCATCGTTGCGCATCACCGTAACTGCCCTGGGCGTCCAGCAACGCCATTGCGTCGTCGAGTTCGTACACGTTGTCGCTTTCCCACGGCACCGCCCAGCCCGCCACCTCCAGCAGAGCGGCGATCACCTGCCCGGTGAACCCCCACACCATCATCTCGTTGAGCAGGAATGCCGGGCCGGCCGTGCGGCGGGTGTTCTGCTTGCGGTACACCGAGATCCGATTCTGGGGATTGACGAAGGCGCGCACCGGGACCCGGGCCACGACGGCCGTCTCGGCCGCGTCGACCACCGCGACCGGTCCCGGATCCGGTGAGTACGCCAGCACCGGCACGACATGGAAGCCCGACGGCGGGATGAACATCTTGTCCAGCACGGCCAGCGGCTGCACTCGGCCGGTGTCGATGCCGGTCTCTTCGGTGGCCTCCCGCAGCGCGGTGTGCACCGGGCTGCGGTCCTGTGGGTCGGCGGCCCCGCCGGGGAAGGCAGCCTGGCCGGCGTGATGGCGCAGGGTGGAGGCCCGCACGGTCACCAGCAGGTCGGCGTCGTCGGGCAGGACACCCGGCGCCCCGTCCCGGGGGCCGGAGAACAGCACCAGCACCGCAGCGTCCCGGCGGGTGCCGGTCACCGCGGCCGTGGTGTTGGCCGCAGCGAGCCCCGCCAGCACCTCGGGCGCAACTCTGCGGCGGTAGGCGTTCTTGACCGCGCCGGGGTCTTCGACGAGCGGGACCAGCCAGGGCGGAGCGGCGGACGGGATCAGCTCGTCGTGTCTGCTGTCCCAGCTCACGCGACTCCAATCTTCGGGTCGACCGCGGCGGCGATCTCGTCAACGGTCGCAAATGACCGGGGCAGGATCTCGGCAACGCTACCGTCCGGGCGCAGCACCACCGTGGCCGGCATCACGTTGGGCACCTGCAGCGCTGCGGCGATGGTCCTGCGCCCGTCCTGCACGGTCGGCAGGTGCACCCCCAACTCAGCCAGCCGCAGCAACGCCGCGCTCTCGTTCTCGTCCTGGTGCACCGTCAGCACGGTGACCGCCGGGCCGGCGCGGCGCTGATACTCGGCCATCGCGGGCAGCTCGTCGGCGCAGGGTCCGCACCAGTACGCCCACAGGTTGAGCACGACGGCCTTGCCGGCCAGCGCTTTCGCGACGTCGACACGCGATCCGTCCCCGGCGCACTCGAGCACGATGCCGCGCAGCGCCTCCGGGCCGGGACCGGGACCCGGCGACGGGCACGGCGCCAGATCGGCGCGGGCACGCGGACCGGTCAGCGCCTCCGGGGTGTCGGCGTCGCGCCGGTCCCGCGCAGACGGCACGTCGCGTCGCGCGCCCGGTTCGGAGTCGCCGGCACCTAGTTCGGTCCACAGCGCGACACCGAGGGCGATCAGGATGACCAGCGCCACGATGCTCCACCGGGTCGACGCACTGACGGACAAGACCTGCGCCTACAGCCCCGCCAGCGCCAGCAGGTGCTCGGTCTCGGGCCCCTTGACCAGCGGCGCGGCGATGAGCGGGTCGGTGGGGCCGGTCCCGTAAGACGGGCAGTCGTTGGCGAGCACGCACACCCCGCAGGCGGGCTTACGGGCGTGGCACACGCGCCGGCCGTGGAAGATCACCCGGTGGCTGAGCAGTGTCCACTCGCGGCGCTCGATGAGCTCGCCGACGGCGTGCTCGACCTTGACGGGGTCCTCCTCGGCGGTCCAGCGCCACCGACGGACCAACCGCCCGAAGTGGGTGTCGACGGTGATTCCCGGGACGTCGAACGCGTTGCCCAGGATGACGTTGGCGGTCTTGCGGCCGACGCCGGGCAGCGTGACCAGTTCGTCGAGGGTGGCCGGAACCTTCCCATCGAAGCGTTCCACCAACGCCTGGCCCAGCCCGATCAGCGAGTTGGCCTTGTTGCGGTAGAACCCGGTGGGCCGGATCAGCTCCTCGAGCTCGGTACGGTCGGCGGTCGCGTAGTCCACGGCAGTCCGGTACTTCTTGAACAGGGCCGGGGTGGTGAGGTTGACGCGCTTGTCGGTGCTCTGCGCGGACAGAATGGTTGCGACGGTGAGCTCCAGCGGATTGGTGAAGTCCAATTCGCAGTACACGTGCGGAAACGCTTCTGCCAGAGCGCGGTTCATCCGGCGGGCGCGGCGGACCAGGCCGAGCCGGGTCTCTTTGTCCCATTTCGCGGCGCGCGGGGCCCTGCCGGCCGGTTTCACGGTCACCAGGCCAGGGTACTGACGACGACCGACACACCCGGTGGTGGATAGGTCCTTAACGTGGACTTTTCGTGATCCCGCCGAGACCTTCACCGTGTTTACTTCTGCGTTGTGTCGTGGTTGCTCGTCGCGCTGATCCCTGGGTTGCTGATGTTGGCGACCTTCGGTCTGGAGCGCGTCGAGGCCGGCCTGCGTCGCGACGCGTTCTCCCCGGCCGACGTCGACGAGTTCCTGCGCCGGGCCGACACCGACCGCGCCGAGACTCCGGCATCGGCGAACGCCGACAGGGCGCCGCGCACACCGCCCCGGCGCGTCGAGCAGCGGGACACTCCGACGGACGGGTTTCTCGAACCTGTGTCGGCGCCGGGACTGACCGCCGGCGGGTACTTCGCTACGCTCGCGAATACTGAGTTTCGGCAGACCCGACATGCCGATCGTGTGTAGCGTGGGCAGGTCACACAGGGCTTGCCTCTAGACTGACGTCACGACTTTCGAGGTCGGCTCGCGCATTTTTTGATCATCGAACGCACAAACATCGAACGCACAAAGGGGCAACGTGGACGAGATCCTGGCCAGGGCCGGAATCTTCCAGGGTGTAGAACCGAGCGCCGTTTCCGCGCTGACCAAGCAGTTGCAGCCCGTCGACTTCCCGCGCGGACACACGGTGTTCGCCGAGGGTGAGCCCGGCGACCGCCTGTACATCATCATCTCCGGGAAGGTGAAGATCGGTCGCCGTTCCCCGGACGGTCGCGAGAACCTGCTGACGATCATGGGCCCGTCGGACATGTTCGGTGAGCTGTCGATCTTCGACCCGGGTCCGCGGACCTCGAGCGCCACCACCATCACCGAGGTGCGCGCGGTGTCGATGGACCGTGAAGCGCTGAGGGCGTGGATCGCCGACCGGCCCGAGATCGCCGAGCAGCTGCTGCGCGTGCTGGCCCGCCGTCTTCGCCGCACCAACAACAACCTCGCCGACCTGATCTTCACCGACGTCCCCGGCCGCGTCGCCAAGCAGCTGCTGCAGCTTGCGCAGCGCTTCGGCACGCAGGAGGGCGGCGCGCTGCGCGTCACGCACGATCTGACCCAGGAGGAGATCGCCCAGCTGGTCGGCGCGTCCCGCGAGACCGTCAACAAGGCGCTCGCAGACTTCGCCCACCGCGGCTGGATCCGCCTGGAGGGCAAGAGTGTGCTGATCAGCGACTCGGAGCGGCTGGCCCGCCGAGCGAGGTAGACCCTTTCCGCGGTTACTTCCGCAGGAAGTTCAGCTGCGCTTGCACCGACCATTCGGCGGCGTCCCACAGCTTCTCATCGACATCGGTGTACACGTGCTCGACGATTTGCCGGGCCGTGGCGTCCTCCCCCAATGCGCGTAGCGCGGCCCGGACCTGGTCGAGTCGCTCTTCGCGATGCGTCAGATACATCTGGCTGACGGCGACCATGTCGTCGAGTTCGGGTCCGTGCCCGGGCAGCACCCTACGGTGCCCGAGACCGCGCAGCCGGCGCAGCGACTCCAGGTAGTCCCCGAGGTCGCCGTCCTCGTCGTCGATGACGGTGGTGCCCCGCCCCAGGATCGTGTCCGCGGTCAGCACCAAATCGTCATCGACGAGGAAGGACACGGAATCGGCGGTGTGGCCGGGGGTCGCCATCACGGTGATCTTGAGACCGGCCGCGTCGATCACCTCACCGTCGGTCAGCGAGCCGCCGAGACCGCGCTGGAAACCGCTGCCCACCGACCGCACCACCGCTCCGGTCAGGTCGACCAGTCGGTCGATGCCGCCCGTGTGGTCGCCGTGGCGGTGACTGATCAGCACCAGCGGAATCGGGCCGAGCGCGGCAAGCCGCTCGATGTGCTCGTCCTTGTCGTCGGGGCCGGGATCGATTACGACCATCTCGTCGCTGCCCGGTCCGCGCAGCACCCAGGTGTTGGTCCCGTCGAGCGTCATCAGCCCCGGGTTCTCGCACAGCAGCACCGACGCGGTGTCGGTCACCGGTCGCAGCACGTTGTACGCGGGGTGCTCCACCTACGCGACCTCAGCCCGATCGTCGCTCACGCGACCTCCACGATCACTTCCACTTCCACCGGCGCGTTTCGCGGCAGCTCGGACACCCCGACCGCGGAGCGGGCATGGGCGCCGGCCTCGCCGAATATCTCGCCGAACAACTCGGAGGCCCCGTTGATGACACCGGGCTGCCCGCCGAAGCCGGGCGCGGAGGCGACGAAGCCCACGACCTTGACCACCTTGACCACAGCGTCGATGCCGACCAGCGCGTCGACGGCGGCCAGCGCGTTGAGCGCGCACCGGCGGGCCAGCGCGTGCGCATCCTCGGCCGACACCTCGGCGCCCACCTTGCCGGTCACGGTCAGCTCACCGCCGGCGATCGGCAGCTGTCCGGCGGTGTAGACGAGGTTGCCGGTGCGCACCGCCGGGACGTAGGCCGCCAGCGGCGCGACCACCTCGGGCAGCGCGATGCCCAGCTCGTCCAGTCGGGCCGACCAGGCGCTCACTTGGGTCGCTTGAGGTAGGCCACGTGCTGCTCGCCGGTGGGTCCGGGCAGCACCGAGACCAGTTCCCAGCCGTCTTCACCCCACTGGTCGAGGATCTGTTTGGTGGCGTGCGTCAACAGCGGGACGGTCGCGTACTCCCATTTGGTCGCTTCGCTCACGCCGCCCACCTCTTCTGTTCGCTCATGCGGCTGAGCTTATCCGGGATCGGACAGGCCTTGGCTAGCATGCTTGGGTGGCTACCACCCCTTCCGGGTCTTCCGGTTCTTCCGGATCGTCCCGCACCAAGCAGCCCGGCTGGCCTTCGCGCCTGACCAAGGCGCGGCTGCACTTCGTCTCCGGCAAAGGCGGCACGGGCAAGTCGACCATCGCCGCGGCGCTGGCGCTGGCGCTGGCCGCGGGTGGCCGCAAGGTGCTCCTCGTCGAAGTCGAAGGGCGCCAAGGGATCGCGCAGCTCTTCGACGTCCCGCCACTGCCCTATGAAGAGGTCAAGATCGCGACCGCCGAAGGCGGGGGCCAGGTCAACGCGCTGGCCATCGACACCGAGGCGGCGTTCCTCGAATACCTGGACATGTTCTACAACCTCGGCCTGGCCGGACGGGCGATGCGCCGGATCGGCGCCGTCGAGTTCGCGACGACGATCGCTCCCGGCCTGCGGGACGTGTTGTTGACCGGCAAGATCAAAGAGATCGTCACGCGTAACGAGAAGGATCAGCCGCGGGGCAAGGGCGCCGTGTACGACGCGGTCGTCGTCGACTCGCCGCCCACCGGACGTATCGCACGCTTCCTCGACGTCACCAAGGCCGTGTCGGACCTGGCCAAGGGCGGGCCCGTGCATTCGCAGGCCGAAGGTGTGGTCAAGCTGCTGCACTCGGATCTGACGGCGATCCACCTCGTCACGCTGCTTGAAGCGCTGCCGATCCAGGAGACGCTGGAGGCGATCGAGGAGCTGCGGGAGATGGGTCTGCCCATCGGCAGCGTCATCGTCAACCGCAACATCCCCGCCTACCTCGCTCCCGACGACCTGGCCAAGGCCGCCGAGGGCGTCATCGACGCCGATGCGGTGCGGGCCGGTCTGGCGAACGCGGGCATCACGCTCTCCGACGACGATTTCGCCGGCCTGCTCACCGAAACCATCCAGCACGCCACCCGCATCGCGGCGCGCAACGAGAGTGCCGAGCAGCTCGCCGAACTCGATGTGGCCCGGCTGGACCTGCCCTCGCTGCCCGACGGGGTCGACCTCGGCAGCCTCTACGAACTAGCCGAAGAGCTCGCCCACCAGGGCGTGCGGTGAGCGGGAGAGACACGATGAGCCACACCCCACCGGCCCTCGACATGGCGTCGATTCTGCACGACACCTCCAACCGGGTCGTGGTCTGCTGCGGGGCGGGCGGCGTCGGCAAGACCACCACCGCGGCCGCGATGGCTCTACGGGCCGCCGAATACGGACGCACCGTGGTCGTGCTGACCATCGACCCGGCCAAGCGGCTGGCCCAGGCGCTCGGGATCCGGGATCTGGGCAACACCCCGCAGCGGGTGCCGCTCGCGCCGGAGGTGCCCGGCGAACTGCACGCGATGATGCTCGACATGCGTCGCACGTTCGACGAGATGGTGATTCAGTACTCCGGACCCGGCACGGCGGACGCCATACTGGACAACCAGTTCTACCAAACTGTGGCCACCTCGCTTGCCGGCACACAGGAGTACATGGCCATGGAGAAGTTGGGACAGCTTCTGGCAGAAGACAAGTGGGATCTGATCGTCGTCGACACCCCGCCGTCGCGCAATGCGCTGGACTTCCTCGACGCCCCCAAACGCCTGGGCAGCTTCATGGACAGCAGGTTGTGGCGGATGCTACTGGCACCGGGCCGCGGCATCGGCCGGTTGGTCACCGGCGCGGTCGGCCTGGCGATGAAGGGCATGTCGACGATTCTCGGTTCCCAAATGCTATCGGACGCAGCCTCTTTCGTGCAGTCCCTGGACGCGACGTTCGGCGGATTCCGGGAGAAGGCCGACCGTACCTACGATCTGCTCAAACGGCGGGGCACACAGTTCGTGGTGGTGTCGGCCGCCGAGCCCGACGCGCTACGGGAGGCGTCGTTCTTCGTCGACAGGCTCTCCTCCGAGCACATGCCGCTGGCCGGGCTGATCCTCAACCGGACCCATCCGACGTTGTGTCAACTGCACGCCGAGAAAGCGGCCGAGGCCGCCGACGATCTGGCCGAGACCGACCCGGACTCGGTGGCGGTGGCGGCGTTGCGTATTCATGCCGACCGGGCCTCGACGGCCAAGCGGGAGGTGAGGCTGCTGTCGCGTTTCACCGGCGCGAACCCGCACGTGGCGCTCGTGGGTGTGCCGTCACTGCCGTTCGACGTATCCGACCTCGAGGCGCTGCGAGCGATCGCCGATCAGATCACCGGCGGGCCAGCCGCGGCGTAGACCGCGAATTTCGCCCCAATGCAGTAGCCGCGCCCCGGAGGGCGCGGCTTCCGCGTGTCCGATCGGCTGGGCCGACCCGCGAATCAGGCAATCGCGGCTCAGCTGTGCGAGGTGTTAGCCAGCAGTACGGTGTTTGCGCTGAGCGGCAAAGAAGTCGGCCCAGGAGACGACCTCGGGATGCTGCTTGAGCAGGGCGCGGCGCTGACGCTCGGTCATGCCTCCCCAGACGCCGAACTCCACTCGATTGTCCAGCGCGTCAGCGCCGCACTCGGCGATGACGGGGCAATGCCGGCAGATCACCGCGGCTTTGCGCTGGGCAGCGCCGCGGACGAACAGTTCATCCGGATCCGTCTGGCGACACCGGGCTTGTGAGACCCAGGCAATGCGGGCCTCGGCCTCTGCGCTGTGCGGAATGGACTGGCCGGATGGGTCCACGGAGGTCTTACGAGCCGCAGGCTTGATTGTTGACACCGGCGATCCCCTTATCGTTCTGGCCGCGCCCCGACAACGCAGACGATGATTAACCCACGCGTCGATTGCTGATGCGATCTACGCCACACTGCGAGGACCAGGTGTGACCTGCATCGCACTGTCAGCTCAACTTAGGTGGTCAGGGACAGTTTGCGCAATACATCCGTGACCACTTTTTTGGGACGACCGTGCCGTCATCCGGGTATCGTGCTGGACCTCAGCGGGCTCGTCCGCACATAACCGCGTCCGAATGGCGTTTGACATGGCCTGTCACGACCGTATCCGGGCTGCTCGTGACCGGGGGCCCGGAATTCGTCGCTAGTCTGTACGCATGCCGGAGCACCCCTCGGGCCGTCCGCCGCGCGCGGTGACGGTCATCAAGCTCGCCTGGTGTGTGTTGCTCGCCAGTGTGGTGGCCGCCGGATTGATGTTCCCGATCGTCGGCGGTTTCGGGCTGGTGTCCAACCGCGCATCCGACGTCGTGGCCAACGGCTCGGCGCAGTTGGTCGAGGGCGAGGTCCCTCAGGTGTCGACCATGACGGACTCCAAGGGCAACATCATCGCGTGGCTGTATAACCAGCGGCGCTTCGAGGTGCCCAGCGATCAGATCGCCAACACGATGAAGCTGGCGATCGTTTCTATCGAAGACAAAAGGTTTGCCGACCACAACGGTGTCGATTGGCAGGGCACGCTCACGGGCCTGTCGGGTTACCTGTCGGGCAACCTCGACACCCGCGGTGGTTCGACGATCGAACAGCAGTATGTGAAGAACTACCAGCTGTTGGTGATCGCGCAGACCGACGCCGAGAAGCGGGCCGCGATCGAGACCACCCCGGCCCGCAAGCTGCGCGAGATCCGCATGGCGTTGACGCTGAACGAGACGCTCACCAAGCCGGAGATCCTGACCCGCTACCTGAACCTGGTGTCGTTCGGCAACAACGCGTTCGGCGTGCAGGACGCCGCGCAGACCTATTTCGGTGTCAACGCCTCGGAGCTGAATTGGCAGCAGGCCGCACTGCTGGCCGGCATGGTGCAGTCCACGAGCACGCTCAATCCGTACACCAACCCCGACGGTGCGCTGGCGCGCCGCAACGTGGTGCTCGACACCATGATCGACAACCTGCCCGAGTACGCCGACGAGCTGCGCGCGGCCCGGGAGGAGCCCCTCGGGATACTGCCCCAGCCGAAGGAACTGCCGCGCGGCTGCATCGCCGCAGGCGACCGCGCGTTCTTCTGCGACTACGTGCTGGAGTACCTGGCCCGCGCCGGGATCAGCAAGGATCAGGTGGCCAAGGGTGGCTACATGATCAAGACGACGCTGGATCCGGACGTGCAGGCCACCGTCAAGAACGCGATCACCCAGTACGCCAGCCCGGATCTACCCGGCGTCGCGAGTGTGATGAGCGTGATCCGGCCAGGTAAGGAGTCGCACCCGGTGCTGGCGATGGCCAGTAACCGTACCTACGGCCTGAATCTGGACGCCGGGGAGACGATGCAGCCGCAGCCGTTCTCGCTGGTGGGCAATGGCGCCGGGTCGGTGTTCAAGGTCTTCACCACGGCCGCGGCGATGGAGATGGGCATGGGCATCAACGCCCAGCTCGATGCGCCCAGCCGCTTCGAGGCCAAGGGGTTGGGCAGCGGCGGTGCGCGGGGCTGCCCGCCCGCGACCTGGTGCGTACAGAACGCCGGCAACTACCGCGGCCAGATGAGCGTCACCGATGCACTGGCCACCTCCCCCAACACGGCGTTCGCGAAGCTGATCGCCCAGGTCGGGGTGCAGCGCACCGTGGACATGGCGGTGCGGCTGGGCCTGCGCTCCTACGCGCTGCCGGGCACCGCGCGCGACTACGACCCGGAAAGCAACGAGAGCCTCGCCGACTTCGTGAAGCGGCAGAACATCGGTTCGTTCACCCTCGGCCCGATCGAGGTCAACGCACTCGAGCTGTCCAACGTGGCCGCGACGCTGGCCTCCGGCGGCACGTGGTGCCCGCCCAACCCGATCGCCGAGGTGTACGACCGCTACGGCGAGCCGGTGTCGGTGACGACCGAGACGTGTGAGCAGGTCGTCCCGGAGGGGCTGGCCAACACACTGGCCGTCGCGATGAGCAAGGACGACACCGGCGCGGGAACCGCCGCCGGTGCGGCGGGCTCGGCGGGCTGGACCCTGCCGATGTCCGGCAAGACGGGCACCACCGAGGCCAACCGTTCGTCGGCGTTCCTGGGCTTCACCAACCAGTACGCCGCGGCCAGCTACATCTACGACGACTCGACGGCGCCCACCGAGCTGTGCTCGTTCCCGTTGCGGCAGTGCGGCTCCGGCAACCTGTTCGGCGGCAATGAGCCGGCCCGCACCTGGTTCACCGCGATGACTCCCATCGCCACCGCGTTCGGTGACGTCACGCTCCCGCCCACGGATCCGCGCTACGTGGACGGGGCGCCGGGTTCGAAGGTGCCCAGCGTGGCGGGTCTGACCCAGGACGCCGCGCGGCAACGTCTGCGCGAGGCCGGATTCCAGGTCGCCGATCAGCCCTCGCCGGTCAACAGTTCGTCGTCGTACGGCACCGTGGTGGGCACGTCCCCCACCGGGCAGACGGTTCCGGGATCGATCATCACCATCCAGATCTCGAACGGCATCGCCCCCGCTCCGCCACCGCCGCCGGCCGGTGCGCCGCCGCCGGGCGGGCCGCCACCGCCGGTCGGCCAGCAGGTGATCCAGATTCCGGGCTTGCCGCCGATCACGGTGCCGGTCCTCGGCCCGCCGCCGCCACCGCCGCCGGGCTGACCCCCCGGGAACCTGTGAGGCACGGGAAGTAGCGATAGGCTGGGCGAATGCACGTCGCTTCACCGGGATCGATCCTGAAGACCACCGCCGCCGCGTCGGTCGGCACGCTCGTCGCCGGCATCGGGTACGCGTCGCTGATCGAGCGCAACGCCTTCGTGGTCCGCGAGGCGACGATGCCGGTGCTGACCCCCGGGTCGTCCCCGCTGAAGGTGCTGCATATCAGCGACATCCACATGCGGCCCACTCAGCGGCGCAAGCAGGCGTGGCTGCGCGAGCTCGCGGGCTGGGAACCCGATCTCGTCGTGAACACCGGCGACAACCTGGCGCACCCGAAAGCGGTGCCGGCCGTGGTGCAGGGCCTCGGCGACCTGCTGTCGGTACCCGGTGTTTTCGTGTTCGGCAGCAACGACTATTTCGCGCCGAAGCTGAAGAACCCCGCCAACTATCTGACCAAGCCCACCCACCGGATCCACGGTGAGCCGCTGCCCTGGCAGGACCTGCGGGCGGCGTTCACCGAGCGCGGCTGGCTGGACATGACCCATACCCGGCGCGAGTTCGAGGTGGCCGGCCTGCACGTCGCCGCGGCCGGCGTGGACGACCCGCACCTGACCCGGGACCGCTACGACACCATCGCCGGGCCGGCCAGCCCGTCGGCGAACCTGACGCTGGGGTTGACGCACTCCCCCGAGCCGCGGGTGCTGGACCGCTTCGCCGCCGACGGCTACCAACTGGTGATGGCCGGCCACACCCACGGCGGTCAGCTGTGCCTGCCGTTCTACGGTGCGATCGTCACCAACTGCGACCTCGACCGGTCGCGGGCCAAGGGCCCGTCGCGCTGGGGCGCCCGCACCCAGCTGCACGTGTCGGCCGGCATCGGCACCTCGCCGTTCGCGCCGCTGCGGTTCTGCTGCCGCCCCGAGGCGACATTGCTGACGCTGGTGGCGGCTCCGACCGGGGGTTCCGACGCGGGATCGAAGGCCGGACAGTCGAGCCCCTCCGTATCGGCGCGGTGAGCCCGCCGGGCCCGTGTCAGCGGCAATCGCGGGCATGGGTGGACAACGCGGTCCGGCTGATCGAGGCCGACGCGCACCGCAGCGCTGACACGCACCTGCTGCGCTACCCGTTGCCGTCGAGTTGGTCGGCGGGCGTCTCGCTGTATCTGAAGGACGAGACCACCCACATCACCGGAAGCCTCAAGCACCGGCTGGCGCGGTCGCTGTTCCTGTACGCGCTGTGCAACGGCTGGATCGGTGAGGATACGACGGTCATCGAGGCGTCGTCAGGCTCCACGGCGGTGTCGGAGGCGTACTTCGCGGCGATGCTGGGGTTGCCGTTCATCGCGGTGATGACGGCCTCGACGAGTGCCTCGAAGATCGCGCTGATCGAATCCCAGGGCGGGCGTTGCCATTTCGTCGAGGAGGCGGCGCAGGTGTACGAGGAGGCGCACCGGCTGGCCGACGAGACCGGCGGGCATTATCTCGACCAGTTCACCAACGCCGAGCGCGCGACGGACTGGCGGGGCAACAACAACATCGCCGAGTCGATCTTCTCGCAGATGGGTCAGGAGACCCACCCGGTGCCCGACTGGATCGTCGTCGGCGCCGGCACCGGCGGCACCAGCGCCACCATCGGGCGCTACATCCGCTACCGGCGCCACCCCACCCGGCTGTGCGTGGTGGACCCGGAGAACTCCGCGTTCTACCCGTCGTACATGAGTGGGGAGGATGTGGTCACCGGCGCGTCGTCACGCATCGAGGGGATCGGGCGTCCGCGGGTCGAGCCGTCGTTCGTGCCGGGAGTGGTGGACCGGATGATCTCGGTGCCCGACTGCGCGTCCGTGGCGGCGGCGCACCACGTGGGCCGGGTGCTCGGGCGGCGGGTGGGCCCCTCCACGGGGACCAACATCTGGGGGGCGTTCTGCCTGCTCGCCGAAATGGTGGCCGAGGGCTGCAGCGGGTCGGTGGTGACGTTGCTCGCCGACAGCGGCGACCGCTACTCCGACACCTACTTCTGCGACGAGTGGCTGACCAGCCACGGCATCGACCCGGCCGAATCGTCCGGGGTGCTGGCCGAGTTCGAGCGGTCCGGGCGCTGGCCCTGATCGTCGGCGCGCCGCGTTAGCGGGCCGTCGGAAGTCAGGAACAGCCACAGCGCGGCCAGCAAGAAGAAGCCCAGGTAGATCGATGCGCCCAACCCGGTCATGGCTCGCCTCGTTTCGTCGGTCTGTGTCTGTCAGTGTGCATAACGCCACCGACAGCTCCGTTCCTTCCCCGGGGTGTGTCGCGTCACGGATGGGCGTTTGGCGTCTTCGGCGCCCGGTGCGATACGCTGTCGTGGCTTCACTCGGGGTGTGGCGCAGCTTGGTAGCGTGCTTCGTTCGGGACGAAGAGGTCGTGGGTTCGAATCCCGCCACCCCGACTCGTGTGTTCGCAGGTGAGAGGCCCTGACTGGTTATCCAGTTCAGGGCCTTCTTGCTGTCGCACCAGGCCGTCCCCGGGCCCGGAAATTGGTGACCTGACCCCCTCTGAGCCGCAACTAATCTCCTAGCTGACCCTGCGTGTCGATCGGTCGGAGGGAGACTGCTGTGGAAGTTGACCCGGACGTGCTGCGTGCCTTCGCCGGGCAGGCGGACATCGCATCGGGCCGGATTCATGAAGCCGACGTCGGGGGCAAAGTCTCCTCGGCCGCCGACGGCCTGGACAGATCGACCACGCAGTGGGCGGCCGGACTCGTCGGCGCCCACGTCGACCAGCTCGCCGGCCAAATCGCGGCCAACGTCGCCGAGATGGGTACGGCGGTGCGCGGAGCAGGCAACACCTATGAGGTGACGGACCAGGGTCTGGCGGAACGCTTCGTCGGGATCTTCTGATCCGTGTTGCCCTCACGTTCCCGGCTGGAACGCTGGAACCCTGACACGCTGACGTTCGCCGGCCGGTCCATCACCGACACCGGCACGGCGATCGAAGACGCGGTGACGGCGGTCGGCACCAACATCGCCACGATGCCGGACACCAGGGCCTGGTCGGGCGACGCGCACACGGCAGCCGCGTCGATGTTCGAGCGGGCGGCGAAGCAGACGAGTGCGTTCTCGGCGTACACCACCGCCGTCGGTCAAGCCCTGACACACGGCGCCGGCACCATCGGCGCGGCCCGAACCTCGCTGTTGGACAAAGCCGATCACCTCGATATGAGCGGCGAGCTGCACGTCAGTGACCAGTGGGTGGTGCTGATCACCGGCGCTCAGCTTTCCGCCGAACAGACCGCGGCGCTGGAACGGCGGGCCCAGTCCGAGCAGGCCGCGGTCAACCGGCTGCTGCTGGCGGTCGGAGCCGCCGATGACGAGACCGCCGCCGCCGTCACCGACGCCGCACAGCCGTACGGATTCGAGGCGCCCAACCAGGCCGATCTCGGCGGCCTGCTGCTCCCGGGAACAGAGCGGCCCGGTGACGACGTGCCCGATCCGTCGACCGCCCTGGGTCTCCTTCAGCAGGCCACCATCCGGGACGCGGACATGGCGCAGACGATCCGGGATACCAAGGTGGACAAGCAGTTCCACTCTGAGGCCGGAGAAGAGATCGCCACCGTCACGACGATGTTCATGCAGGACGGTAGTAAACACGTCAGGACTGCCGATGCCGAACCGCAGTTCTCCGACCGTGGGCCGCTGACCACCGAAGTGCATTTCGACAAGGACGGCAACACGATCTCGGAGACGACCTCGGTCGTCTTCGAGGACTGGGCGCACCACAGCCTGGCCGGCTCGAAATCGACCACGACACAACTCGCCGACGGCACGGTCATCCTTTTCCTGGAGCGCCCCAACGGCCAGAAGGTCGGCACCATCACGACGCCGGACGGCCGCCAGGCCGATGTGCCGCTCGACCTCTACAACCATCCGATTCTGACCGCCGCCGGCGCTGCTCTGAGTGGACTGGAAAACCAAGCCGGACGAGGTATCCCGATGCTCACCGATGACGCTGCGGAGAAGGTGCGGTTCGGGGCGAAGTACGGCGGACCGGCACTGGGTATCGGCACTGCGTTGTGGGATATCGCAGTGGCGGACACAGGTTTCGAGAAGTGCGTCGCAGCGGCCGAAGGCGCCACCTCGGTGGCTGCGGGCACCCTCGGGGGCATCGCCACTGCTACGTTCAGCCCACCGATCACCGCTGTCGCAGTGTTCGGCGCGTCCGGTGCCGGTCAGGCGTTGGGCAACTGGATCGGCAACACGTTCTGTCCGCGATGAGATCCCCCGGCCGGCTGATCGTGGGCATCGTATGCGTGGCGGTCTTGTCCGTCTTCCTCGTGGGATGGTCTGTCACTTGGCTTCTACGCGGCAGTTACCTCACCGCGGTCATCATGCTCGGTGCCGGCATCATGTGCTCCACTGCGACTTTCCAGGCGGGGTACGCGCTGTCGGGAGCGGCCCGACCACGGACGGAATATGGTTCCGCCGGCACGGTGATCCGGCCGGCGAAGTGGCTCGACCCGGTGAGCATCGTCGGATTCACGTGCGGTGTCCTCGCGGCGGGCTTGTACCTGGTGTTCGCCCCTCAGGGCATGGTCGATTACGTTCCGAGAGGCACTCTCCGAGTGGGGATTTTCTCGCTGTGCATCTTCGTCCTGACGTTCGGGGTCGCGGTCCTCTACCGGATGTTCCAGCACGGCGACAGCCACCTGCGCCTCCACCCCGGCGGCTTTGAGATCTGGAACGGCCACTGGAACGTCTTCAAGCGCGGAGAATGGGACGAGATCGAACAGATCCTGGACCGTCAGCCCCGTGGCCGAAGCATCGGGCGCGAGATGATCGTTGTGAAGCTGCCCCGCCGCAGCGCAATGCTGGTGACCGACACCATGACAAACAACAGTGACGCGCTCCGCGAGTGGGTCCGCTTCTACTGGCAGCACCCCGAATACCGAGACGAGCTTGTCGACCGCCGCGCCCTGCAACGTCTGCACGACGAAAGGTTCATCCCCGAATGATCAGCTGATCCACGCAGGCATTGAGCAACTCGGCGTCCAGCGGTTCGGCGCAGCCGGTGTCGTCCGGTTCGTACAGGTAGTCGCCGTCGTCACGGACCTGCACCCACTGCAGGAGCGGACTGTCGGGATCGACGCCCCACTGCCGCGCCACGTCATGCCGCACCTGCACGGTCCCGGTCGCCACGACATCACGACCTTCGACGACGCACACCTCGGGTTCTTCGGCGGCGGGGGTCATCGTGAGGCCGAGGTCGTCGTACCGGTCCAACGTTTCCGGCGGCTCCGGCAACCGATCCTCCATGCCGGCCACCGCGATCCGTGGATGGGTCCCGGGACCGACCAGCCCGGCCGCGCCGGTGACCACCACAGCCAGGCTCTCCGGGGACACCGCGTAGATGTCGACGACGTCCACTCCGTCGCGATCTCGACGCTGCATCGCGACGAACCCGTCCCCGCCGGCCCGCAACCCGTGCAGCCGGAGGTCGGGGGTGTCCTCGTCGACGTGATGAACCCGGCATTCGACGCACACCTCCGCCCGCACAAGGGTTTCCACCCAGGGCCGGATACCGCGCAGATCCCCGTCGCTCAGCCGCTCCTCCGCCGGTCCCACCTCGCGGCAGGCCAGCCACACCGACCCCACCGGCCGGGTCCGTCCCAACGGGTACGGCAGCAGGTCACGGCCGTACAGTTCGCAGGCCGACTCCAGATCGACCACCGCGACCGTGCCCACCAGTTCCGACCACACCTTCTCCGAGAGACCGCCCGCCATGGCTCCATTCTGCTGCCCGCGCGTCATCACGAGTCACACGAACCCACTCTTTGCAGAGGTCTTCTCGCACTTTCACTGAGAAAAGCGGATACGTGAGGCCACCGGGACGAATGGGACCCGGGACAGAAAACCGTACTCCGCGTTGACGTCCGACGGGTGCACGGCCAGCGGCGTGACGTGGATCTTCATGTACGGAAACAGCGGCAGGCCCGAAAGAATGTGGTGCAGTTCGTCATTGGAGTCGACGTCGAAGATCGAGTAGTTGGCGTACTCGCCGACGATCCGCCAGATGTGCGGCCACTTGCCGTCCCGCTGCAACTGCTGCGAGTACAGCTTTTCGTGGTGCACCAAATCGGCCCGCTGCTGCGGGTCCATGTCCGGCGGGATCGCGTCGTCCATGCGGACGTGGAACATCATCGGCGGATCAGCTCGGGCTTCACCGCGCCGGCGATGTCGTCCTTATTGAGCGGGTCACCGAGGAAGTACAGCTGGGCGGTCAGCAGCTCGTGGCCGGGTGCGGACACCTTGACGTGCATGTGGGCCGGACGCCAGGCGTGCCAGCCCGCCGCGGCGATCAGCTTGCCGCAGGAGCCGTGGGTGGGGACCTGGTACGGCGGGGGAGGATCGTGCTGGTCTCGAACGCGCCGTCGGGACCGGTGCTGAAACTGCCGCGCAGGTTCCACTCGGGCAGGTTGGGCGCGAACTGCGAGTAGAAGCCGTCGGCATCGGCGTGCCACAGCTCGACCTTACCCTCCGGCGGGGTGCCGTCGGTGGAGGTGATGGCGCCCGCCCACACCAGTGGGCTGCCATGCTCTCCGTTGCGCATCGGATCGTGCCTCGTGCACCGCATTCCGGCGAGTCGGGCACGTGATAAGGGCCGGGAGCGGGGCGAGATGCTGGGCGGTCCAGCTGGCCGGCTCAGGACGCGCCGGCGACCTGGGTCATCGGCTGCCCACAGCAGACCTCCCGGTGTTCCATCTCGGGTGGACACGGGCACGGTTTCTCGTAGACGAGGGCCGCCCCGCACTCCGTGCACTCATACCGATCGCCGATGCTGCGTGCCATCGCTGTCCTCCTGCCGTGCCGATGTGGGCATGGTATTTCCGGCGGCGGGCCGCCGGGTACGGCCGAAAGTCCTCTCGTGGTCGGCACCGACCCATCCCTGAGCCCGTCCGCCGAGGTCGGCGGGTCAGCGGGGTTCTGTCGGTGCCCTGCGGCACGATATCGGCATGCTCATCGGTGACAGAGGAGACCACGCCTCGCTGCGCAAGGCGCGTGGGGCGTTCTTCACCCCTGTACCGGTGGCGCGTTTCCTGGTGGAGTGGGCGGTCCGCGATCCCGCGCACGCTGTACTCGAACCCTCCTGCGGCGAGGCCGTTTTCCTGCACGAGATCGGGCGGCGCGGTGGCCACACCGGCCCGCTGGTGGGCGTCGAGATTCACGCCGATTCGGCCGCCGAATCGCAGCGCGGGCTGCGCGCGCACGGCATCGACGCAGTCATTCACACGCAGGACTTCTTCTCCCACAACCAGTTCGGCCACTACGACGTGGTGGTCGGCAACCCGCCGTATGTCCGCTACCAGGACTTCGCCGGGGAGCCCCGGGCCCGAGCACGTCAGGCCGCGCTGCGCGCGGGCGTCACACTGTCCAACCTTGCGTCATCCTGGGCGGCCTTCACGGTGCACTCGGCGCTGCACCTGCGACCCGGCGGCCGGCTGGCGCTCGTGCTGCCCGCCGAGCTGCTGAGCGTGAACTACGCCGCGGGCGTGCGTCAGTACCTGATGGACCACTTCACCTCGGTCGGCCTGGTGCTGTTCGACGAACGCGTGTTCCCCGGCGTGCTCGAAGAGGTCGTGCTACTGCTGGCCGACGGCTACCACCCCGACGGCGGCACGGGCGCCGACCACATGCAGCTGTTCCAGGTCCGCGACGCCGACGGTCTGGCCCGGGTGCCGGTGCCCCGGCGGTGGAGTCCGCCAGGCAACGGCGCCAAGTGGTCGGCCGGGCTGATGTCGGCGGCGGGCCTTTCGGCGTTCGACACGGCGGTGCGCAGCGACGCCTTCACATTCCTGGAGACCTGGGGTGACACCACCCTGGGCATGGTGACCGGCAGCAACCGGTTCTTCACGCTGTCACCGGCCAAGGCCGACGCGCTCGGCTTGACCCCATCAGACCTGCTTGCGCTATCCCCGCCGGGATCGCGCCACCTGCGCGGTTTGGCGCTCACCCCGGGCGCGCTGCGCACCCTCGGCGCGGAAGGTCGCTCGACCTACCTGTTCCGACCCGCCGGACAACCCTCCCCCGCGGCCCGGCACTACATCGCCTCCGGCGAGGACCTCGACGTGCACCGGGCCTACAAGTGCCGGGTGCGCACGCCGTGGTGGCGGGTGCCCTACCTGCGCCCGGCGGACCTGTTCCTGACCTACATGAACGCCGACACCCCGCGCCTGTGCGGCAACCGGGCCCGCGCGCACCACCTCAACTCGGTGCACGGGGTGTATCTGCGCGACGAGCTGCGCCGGCTGGGCACGAGCCTGCTGCCGCTGGCGTCGCTGAACTCGGTGACCCTGCTCGGCGCCGAGACGGTGGGCCGCGCTTACGGTGGGGGGATGCTGAAGATCGAACCGCGGGAGGCCGACGTGCTGCCGGTGCCGTCACCGGAGCTGGTGCGCCGCAACGCCGACGACCTTCGCCGTATCCGTCCGGCGGTGGCCGCCTGCCTGCGCGACGGACGGTTGCTCGACGCGGTGGCCCTGGTCGACGACGTGCTGCTGCTCGGTTCCTCGACACTGTCCGAGCGCGGCCTGCGCGCAGTCCGCCGTGACCACGCGGCCCTCACCGCGCGTCGGGTCGCCCGCGGAAAAGGCAACGGTGGCAAGTAAACCCAGTGCCAAATCGCTGGCGTGGCCGTTGTTCGACGCCCTGGTCGAGAATTCCGAGTTCAAGACCGTCAACCCGTGGAAGGCCGACGGCACCTTCGCCCCCGACTACGGCACGCTGCGCAAGTTGCTCGCGGTGCCGATCATGCTGGGCGCCGAGAGCCGATCCGGGGTGCCCGCGCTGGCCCTCGATGTGTGGGTGGCCTACGAGCTGCGCCGCGCCGGCCTGGACCCGGACGCAGTGTGGCCGCGGGCCGAGGCCCCGCGGGTGGTGGACCGGGACGTGCTGAGCTTTCTGAAGTCGATCCCGAAGGCGGCGGGCCGCGACGAGTTGCTGGCGCGGCTGCGCACCGGCGCCGCCACCGGCGGTGCGGCCTCGGCCAACATCGCCGGCAAGAACTACTTCAAACAGGTCGACGTGATCATGTCGTCCTGGCAGACGGGGCCGGAGCTGCTGATCTCGACCAAGCGGATGGATTCGTCGTTCGGCAAGAATGCCGCCAACCGCGTCGAGGAGTCCTACGGCGACGCCAAGAACCTGGCGCTGCGTCATCCGCTGGCGGCGCTGGGGTTCATGTACTCGCTGCGGTCGACCGCCCACACCGAGGAGCGCAGGCAGTTCGACTGGATCGTCGATCTGCTGATCAAACTCGGCAGGGAGGCCGACGCCTACGACGCGTGTGCTCTCGTGGTGCCCGAGTGGGAAGGGGCCGGGCCGGTCGACGAGCCGCCCGGCGCCGACGACGCCGTGATCGAGCCGTACCTCTTCGAGCTCGACGACGACGCCGCGGAGCCGGCGCCGATCGACGTGGCCGCGCAGATCGCCGTGCTGCCCGAGGTGACCCTGCGCACCGACCTGGTGCCCGACGAGCTCAGCCCGGCCCGGTTCTTCGCGGTGATGCTGACGATCGTGCTGGAGAACTCGAACATCACCCAGCACGAGGAGGCGCGGCTGCGGCGCAGTCGAGCACGCGGCTGACCGGCATGAGAGGATCGTGGCCCCGTGCAGACCGATCTTCTCGCCCAGGACGAAACGCGTCGCCGACTCACGCGTGCGCACCGTCGGTGGACCGTGATCCTGCTGTGCGCCTTGCTGTTCCTCGCAGCCGTCTATTGGCTGGCGGTGCGCACCACCACCGGCCAGGAGGTCGAGAACGCCGCACTGTACGGCGCCGACCAGGTCGATCTGCGGGCGTTCCTGGCGGCCAGCAGACTGCTCGACACCATCACGGTGACGTCGCTGGCGTCGGCGACACTGCTGGTCGGCGCCATCGGGCTGCTGCGGCGTCAGGTCAACCTCGCCGTCGCCGCGATGGCGGTGATCCTGGGCAGCCAGGCCGTCACACAGGTCCTGAAGTTCTTTGTGCTGCAACGGCCCAACCTGACCGGCAACGAGGACTACCTGTCCAACACGCTGCCCAGCGGCCACACCACCGCGGCGATGTCGGTGTTGTTCGCCACCCTGATCGTGATGCCGTACCGGTTCCGCGGGGTGGCCATGTTCTTCGCGCTGACCTGGGCCGTGGGCATCGGCGCCTACACGGTGATCGCGCAGTGGCACCGGCTTTCGGACACGCTGGCCGCCGACGCGGTGACGCTCGCGGTGGCCTGCGCGGCTTCGCATTTCCTGGCCAGCACCGGACGGATCCGCGCCGTCGTCACCCCGGGGGCGGCGCGGTACACGCTGAGGACGGTGTTCGTCGCGATCGTCACCGTGGTCGGCGCGGTGAGCGCGGCGCTGGGCGCGGTGGCGCTGCTGGCCGCACTGCATCAGGACATTGACACCGCCGCCGAGTGGCGGCTCTTCCTCAGCGCCCAATGGCTTGCGGCGGCCGGGTCGATCGCCGCCGCGCTGCTGTTCTGGTGGTCGTGGCACCGATTGGAGACCAAGCGCCGCGGGGACACCAGCGCGGTGCGCTGAATGAAACCGGGCCGCGGTGCGCTGAATGAATCCGGGCCGCGGTGCGCTAAGCCGTCGGCTCCTCGGTGTCCTTGTCCACGTCCGGGGTGTCCCGGTCCGGGTCCTTCTCGGAGTCGACGGATTTCGACGCCGCCGAGTCGTCTTCGTCGTCGTAGATCCCTTTACCGCGGGTCATCGAGAGCCTCTCAGTGGGATGCGGAACGGAGCTTGTCCAGCAGCGGCGCCGCTGCCTCCTTCAAGAACGCTTCCTGACTGTCGCCGCCGATCTGGATCAGCGCGATGTCGGTGAAGCCCGCTTCCCAGTATTCACGCACCGATTCGACGATGGCGTCGAGGTCCGGCCCGCAGGGAATGGACCCGGCGACGTCTTCCTTGCGCACGAACTGTGTGGCGCCTTCGAAGCCGGCGGTCGTCGGCAGATCGGAGTTCACCGCCCACCCGCCGGCGAACCAGCGGAACTGGTCATGGGCGCGGTCGATCGCCGCGTCGCGGTCGGGGTCCCAGCAGATCGGGATCTGGCCGATCACCCGCACGTCGCCGGGCAGCCCGGTAGCCCGTCGTGCCTCATGCCACGAGTCGACGAGATGCTTGTCGGGCTGGACCGCGACGAGGTGGTCGGCCAGCGGCGCGAACTGCCGCACCGACCGGTCTCCGGAAACCGCCGTCGCGATCGGCACCGGCACCTCGGGCACGTCCCAGAGTCGCGCCGAGTCGACCTCGAAGTACTCCCCCTTCCAGTCGACCATGTCGCCGGTGAACAGCTCACGGATGATCTGGATGGCTTCGGAGAGCATGTCCTGGCGGCGCGCCACCGTGGGCCAGCCCTTGCCTACGACGTGCTCGTTGAGGTTCTCCCCGCTACCCAGGCCCAGTGTGAACCGGCCGTCGGCGAGCAACTGCAGGGTCGCGGCTTTCTGCGCGACGATCGCGGGGTGGTAGCGCAGGGTCGGGCAGGTCACGTACGTCATCAGCTCGACGCGTTCGGTGGCGTGGGCGACGGCGCCCAGCACCGACCAGGCGTATGGCGCGTGGCCCTGGGAGGACAGCCAGGGAAAGTAGTGGTCGCTGGACACCTCGAAGTCGAAACCGACCTGCTCTGCCGACACCGCATAGCTCACAAGGTCTTTGGGTCCACTCTGCTCGGTCATCAGGGTGTAGCCGAAACGAGTCATGCGCCCCGGAGTACCCCGACGTGCGTATGCAAAACGATCACCGACTCTGGCCCTCGCCTGAACGGGCCTATACCGTCTTGACCAGCATCAACCACCCAGTTACCCGAGCCGGGAGGCCAAGGTGGAGCTCATCGGCCGCCGCGCGGAGCTGAGCGCCCTCGATGCTCTGCTGTCCGCGGTACGAGACGGACACAGCAGGGTGCTGGTGCTCAGCGGTGAGGCGGGGATCGGCAAGACCGCGCTGCTCGACGTCGTGACTTCGCGCGTACCGGACTGGCAGATCACCCGCGTCGCCGGAATCGAGGCGGAGATGGATTTCGCCTACGCCGCGCTGCACCAACTCTGTCTGCCGCTTTCGGAACACGTCGACCGTCTCCCGGCGCCCCAACAGACCGCGTTGGCAACGGCGTTCGGACAGCAACCGGGCGCCACATGCGATCCGTTTCTCGTGGGTCTGGCCATGCTGAACGTCGTGTCCGAATCGGCCCAGCACGGACCCGTGTTGTTAGTTATCGACGACCAGCAGTGGCTCGACCGCGCCTCGTCCCTGGCCGCCGCCTTCGTCGCCCGCCGCCTCGCCGCGGAGCCGGTGGGGGTGGTGTTCGCAGCACGCACGACCGGCCCGGAACTGCGAGGGCTCGCCGAACTGCCGATCAGCCGGTTGCCCGAAACAGCACTCACGGACTCTGCTGGCTCGCAGCCTGGACGGCCCGCTCGACGTCCGGGTCCGCGACCGGATCGTCGCCGAAGCCCGCGGCAACCCGCTGGCCTTGCTCGAAATCCCTCGGGCTCTGGCCCGAACCGCGCTGGCAGGCGGCTTCGGTGAGCCCACGATGCCGTTGACGCACAGTCTGGAGGGCGCGCTGCGGAAGCGCCTGCACGACCTGCCCCTGCCCACGCGCAGACTCCTGGCACTGGCGGCGGCGGAACCGGCCGGCGACGCATTGGTGCTGTGGCGCGCCGCCGAGGTGCTCGGCATCCACTCCGAGGCGGCGGTGTCTGCGTCGGAAGCTCGACTGGCCGAGTTCGGTAGTCGAATCACTTTCCGGCACCCACTGTTTCGATCCACGGCGTACCGGTCTGTACCGCTGTCCGATCGCCAGAAGATCCACAGCGCGCTGGCGGCGGTGATCGATCCTGCGCTGGACCCCTACCGTCACGCCTGGCACCTCGGCCATGCGGCCGTCGGCCCCGACGAGGAGGTGGCCAACGAACTGGAACGCTGCGCGAGGGGCGTCCGTACGCGAGGCGGGATCTCCGCCGCGGCGGCGTTCCTCGAGCGCGCCTATGCGTTGACAGCTGATCCGGCCCACCGCGGGGGCCGCGCTGTCGCCGCCGCTGCCGCGAAAGCCCAGGCGGGCGTGTTGGACGAGGCCACGGACCTGCTCCGGCTCGCCGACGCCGGCCCGCTGACCGAAAGGCAGCGCGCCGAGGCAGATCTCGTTCGCGCTGAACTCGCCTACATCAGGAGCCACGGCAGTGACGCCGCGCCACTGCTGCTGGCAGCCGCGCGTCGGTGGGAAGCCATCGACGCCTGTCGCGCCCGCGAGACATATCTCGATGCCATGTCCGCGGCGCTCTTCGCGGGACGGCTCGCCACCGAGGGCGACATGCTGGAGGTGTCCGAGGCCGCCTGCGCTGCTCTGCGGGCGCAGCGCTTGTCCACACCGGCCGACCTGTTGCTCGACGGACTGGCCACCCAGTACAGCAGCGGATTCCAGAAGGGCCTGCGCGCCGTGAAGAAGGCGCTCTCATGCTACGGCCGCGGGATGACCGTCGATCAGGAGCTCCGGTGGATGCTCGTGGCGTGTCTGGCGGCGTCTCGCGTGTGGGATATCGATCGTCTTGAATCGCTATCGCTCCGCTACCTCGGGCTGGCCCGCGAAACCGGAGCCGTCAGCCACCTCCCGCTGGCCTTGAGTAGCCGATTCCTCCCGCTGCTGTATACCGGCGACTTCGAGTCCGCCGATCAGGTGACCCAGGAAATGTGCGTCGCCATCGAAGCCATGGGCAACAATCTCAGCCCCTACTGCGCCATCGTGCTGGCGGCATGGCGAGGGCGACGGGATGAGCTGCGATCGCTGTGCACGGTAACGCGCCGGGACGCCGAGGGCCGCGGCGAAGGACACGGACTCACCGTCATCGCCTGGGCGCAGGCCGTCATGGCGGTCGGCGGATGCGACTATCGGGCCGCGCGCGACGCAGCTGCCTACGCGTCTTCCTACCGCGGCGACGGCGGAGCGTCATGGTGGGCTCTCGCCGAGCTGGTGGAGTCGTGTGCACGCCTCGACGACCTCGCGACCGCGGGCGCCGCCCTCGACCGGCTGACGGAGATGACCACTCCGAGCGCCACCGACTGGAGCCTCGGTATCGAAGCCCGCTGCCGCGCACTGGTCAGCGGCGGCCCAACTGCCGAAAAGCTGTACTGCGAGGCCATCGACCGCCTGGACGCGGCCGGATTGCGTCCCGACGCCGCCAGGGCTCGGCTGCTCTACGGTGAATGGCTGCGCAGGCAGAGGCGGCGGCTGGACGCCCGCGGCCAGTTGCGGGCCGCCCGCGAGAACTTCGACGCCATCGGAATGCACGCGTTCGCCCAGCGCGACGGTCGGGAGCTGCTCGCGACCGGAGAAACCGCGCGGCGACGCACTGCTGCCCCGGCCGTTGCCGCCCTCACCCCGCAGGAAACTCAGATCGCCCGCCTGGCGCGCGAAGGTCTGTCCAACCCCGAAATCGGTGCGCGACTGTTCATCAGTGCGCGGACGGTGCAGTACACCTGGGGAAGGTCTTCACCAAGCTCGGGATCCGCTCCCGTAGCCAGCTCGACAGCGTCCTCGCCGAACGTGAGAACCGCTGATCCGGACTGGCCACTGGCCGATGCGAACGGCCCCGCGTCCCGGTGACGATTCCTTGTGCCCACCGACGCAAGGAGTGTCCATGAAGATGCGGGCCGCGCGAATGTACGGCTACAAGCAACCGCTGCGTCTCGAAGAAGTCGAGGTGCCCGCCCCCGGCCCCGAGGAGGTACTCGTCCGGGTGGGCGGCGCGGGTATGTGCCGCACCGACTTCCAGCTGGTCGACGGCTACTTCGACAACGGTCTGGCGATGGACTTCCCCATCACCCCGGGGCATGAGGTGGCGGGCTGGGTCGATGGTGTCGGTTCGGGGGTGCCGAGAGCAGCCGGCCTGGCCGAAGGGGATCAGGTGGTGGTGTTCGGCAGCTGGGGTGACGGCGCCTGCCGGCAGTGCCACGAAGGCAACGAGCAACTGTGCGCGCACGGCGTCTGGGCGGGGTTCGGCCGCCACGGGGGGTATCAGGAGTACCTTCCGGTCAACTACCGGTATCTGATCCGGATCCCGAGCCGGGGCGAACTGTCGCCGGACAACCTGGCGCCGTTGACCGATGCGGGATTGACGCCCTACCGGGGCTTGAAGAAACTTTGTCGCGCCGGGCATCTCGGGCCGGGACGCACGGTGGCGGTGTCCGGTGTCGGCGGGCTGGGCAGCTATGCCACCCAGTACGCGAAGTTGTTGGGCGGCGGGGCGCAGGTGGTCGCGTTCGCACGCAGCGACGAGAAGCTCAAAATCGCGCACGACAACGGCGCCGACCACGTCATCAACGTCCGGGACAAGGACACCGATGCCGTCCGCACCGAACTCGAATCTGCCACTGGGCGAGCAGAACTGGATGCGATCATCGAATGCGCCGGCGCCGAGGAATCGATCCGTCTCGCGTTCGCATTGCTCGCGTCCGGGGGCGCCGTCGCGTCCGTCGGACTCATCGGTAACCGCATCGACATTCCTTTGTTTCCCTTGGTAGCAAGGGAATACACGTATTTCGGGTCGTTCTGGGGTAACTACAACGACCTCACCGAGGTGCTGGCGTTGGCGCAGGAAGGACAGATCAAGCACTCGGTCACCAGGGTCCGCTTCGACGACGTCAACGAGACCTTGGAGGCGATCGCCCGCGGTGACGTTCTCGGGCGCGCGGTCATCGTCTACGACTGACGGGGCCGAGGATGCTGACCCGATTGACGGCTGCCGCGCTGTTGACGACGACATTGTTCATGGCACACCCGGGAGCCGCGATGGCACAACCCCATGATCGGACCGAGGCCCACAATCTGGCCACGGTACGCGCGGGTTTCGAAGCATGGGCTGCCGGCACCGGCAGCCCCTACGACATGCTCGCCGAGAACGCGACTTGGGAAATCGTCGGCAACTCCGCGGCGTCGCGGGTCTACCACGGTAGAGAGGACTTCCTGGCCAATGTGATACGGCCGTTCAACGTGCGCATGGCCCAACCCCTTATCCCGGACGTCCGCGACATCTACGCCGACGGCGGCACAGTCATAGTGTTCTTCGACGCCGAAGGGACAGCACGCGACGGCGTCCCCTACCGGAACACCTATGCCTGGATACTGACCCTCACCGACGGCGAGATCGAGAAGGGCACCGCGTTCTTCGACGCGATCGCGTTCGACGACCTCTGGCGGCGCGTACCTGCCTGACGGCGCGCCCGGACAGCCCACATTGTCAATTTCGCCGGTGATCGACAGGATGGTGGGCATGACCTACAACGCCGGCGGATACGGTCCCCCCGGACCACCGGCCCCCGGCGCGGCAGGCCCCGGTTATCCCCCACCTGGATACCAGGGGTATCCGCCGCCACCCCACTGGCAATCCCCTGGCTACCCGTCCGGCTACGCACCGGGTTACCCCGGCCCGCACTACGGCGCCCCCGGGTATCCCCCGCCGTACGGGCCGCCGGTTCTCAAACCCGGCGTGGTACCGCTGCGCCCGTTGACGCTGTCGGACATCTTCAACGGCGCGGTGGCCTATATCCGGGCCAACCCCAAAGCCACGTTGGGTCTGACGACGATCGTGGTGGTCGCCTCCCAGGTGATCGCGCTGCTGCTGTCGCTGTGGCCGTTCGCGCTGACCGGGCAGTTCGCTGAGTCCCTCGACGGTGACGAGGCCTCCACCGAGGTGCTGGTCAGCTGGATGGCCTCCAGCCTGGCCGCCGCGATCACCACTGCCCTGTCGACGACGCTGCTCAGCGGGCTGCTCACGGTGGTGATCGGCCGTTCGGTGTTCGGCTCCGGTATCACGATCGGCGAGGCGTGGCGTCGACTGCGGCCCAGGCTGTGGACGCTGATCGGGTTCACCGTGCTCAAGACCCTCGCGCTGATCGTGTGGTTCGGTGTGGTGTTGCTGGTGGTCGTGCTGGCGGTGGCCGTGGTGGACGGACCGGCCGCGTTCCTGATCGCCGCTCCGCTGGTGCTGGCAGCCGTTCTCGCCGCGGTCTGGGCGTCGGTGATGCTCACGTTCGCGCCGGCGGCCATCGTGCTGGAACGCCGCGACATACTGACCGCCGTCAAACGGTCCTTCGCGTTGATCAAGGGTGACTTCTGGCGCGTGTTCGGCATCTGGCTGCTCGCCGCGATCGTGGCTCAGTTCATCGCCGCAGCGGTGTCGATCCCGTTCAGCATCGGCGGACAGGTGGTGTTGACCGCGTCCGCCACCACCACCGCGGCGATGATCGCGATGGTGCTGTTCTCGGTCGGCGGCGCCGTCGGGCAGATCATCACCGGGCCGTTCAGCGCCGGTGTGACGGTGCTGCAGTACACCGACCGCAGAATCCGCGCCGAGGCGTTCGACCTGGTGCTGCAGACCGGCGCCGCGGCGGGGCCGCAGGCCGCGGCCGACTCCACCGACCATCTCTGGCTGACCGGCGGCCCACGCTGACGTGTCGACCATAGACATCGACCGCGACGCGGCGCGTGAGGCGGCACAGAACGAGCTCGCCAAGAACATCTATCCCAAACCCTCGGCGACGGACATGCTGCTCGACTGGATCGAGGAGTTGTTGTACCGGTTGACCGCGTCGGCGTCGCAGTTCCCCGGCGGCTGGTACACCGTGACCGTGCTGGCGGCGCTGCTCATCGTCGCGGTGGTGGTCGCGGTTCGCATCGCTCGCCGGGCCATGCGCAGCGACCGCAGCGCCGCGCCGCCGCTGTTCGGGGATCGGGTGCTCAGCGCTGCCGAGCACCGCGCCACCGCCGAACGGTATGCGGCCGAGGGTGATTGGGGGCCCGCCATCAGGCATCGGGTCCGCGCGCTGGCCCGCCGGCTGGAGGAGGACGGCGTCCTGGATCCGGTGCCGGGCCGCACCGCCACCGAACTCGCCGGCGCCGCCGGCCGCGCGCTGCCCGCGTTGGCCGGTGAACTCTTCACCGCCGCAGAGATTTTCAACGACGTCACCTACGGTGAGCGACCCAGCAGCGAGCCGCAATACCGGACCATCGCGGCGCTCGACGACCGGCTGGGCAGCCGGATGCCGAGTGCGGTTGCCGCCCAGAGCGAATTGACCCACCAGCCGTGGGCCGAGGTGCGATGAGCACCGCAGTCGGGTCCACCTTCACCCAGCGGTGGTCGGTGCTGCGCTGGGTGCTGCTGGGGCTGGCCGCGATCGTCGGCGTCGCCGCGCTGACGACCTGGCTGACCGCGCCGCGCCCCGGTGGGCACCTCGACCCGGCGTCCACCTCCGCCGACGGTGTGCACGCGCTGATCACCCTGCTGCGTGAGCGCGGCATCACCGTCGTGGAGGCCGCCTCGGTCGCCGACGTCGAACGCGAGGCACGCGCCGACACCCTGGTGGTCGCCGCGCAGACCTACCACCTGTTCGACGACGAACAGCTGCGCCGTCTCTCCGAGGTGCCGGGCGACCGGCTGCTCATCGCGCCTCTCGGCAAGACCCGCGAGGCACTGGCTCCCGAGTTGGGCAAGGCCGAAAGCACGGAGTTCGGCGGTCGCTCTCCGGATTGCGACCTGCGCGAGGCCACCCGCGCCGGCGCCGTGCAATTCGGCATCGCCGAGACGTTCGAGGCCGAGGGCTCGCTGCCGGTGACCCGCTGCTACGACGGCGTGTTGGCCCGCTACAGCAAGGAGGGCCGCACCGTCACGGCGGTCGGCAGCGACCAGTTCGTGATGAACGGCGGACTGGCCGAAGAGGGCAACGCGGCGCTGGCCATGAACTTGACCGGATCCCACCCGCGGATGATCTGGTACGCGCCGCAAAGCAGTGAGGGCGACGACTCCGACGGCGCTGCCTCGCTCACCGATCTCATTCCGCCACAGGTCGATTGGCTGGTGCTTCAGCTGATCGTGGCGGTCGCGCTGCTGGCCTGGTGGAAGGGGCGCCGTGTCGGACCGCTGGTCGCCGAGCAGTTGCCGGTGGTGGTGCGGGCCTCCGAGACCGTCGAGGGCCGCGGCCGGCTGTACCGGTCCCGCCGCACCCGCGACGTCGCCGCCGAGTCGCTGCGCACGGCGGCGCGCCAGCGCATGCTGCCCCGACTCGGCCTCACCGCGGCGGCGGCACCGCACGACCTCAGCCTGGCCGTCGCCGCCCGGTGCGGGCTGGATTCGGCATCGGTCGCCCATATTCTGTACGGGCCGGCGCCGGCCACCGACGCCGAACTGGTCAACCTCGTTCGCGCACTCGACGACATCGAAAGGCAGGTCGCACAGTCGTGACACAGCCCACCCAGCACGAGGGTGCCCGCAATGCGCTGATGGCTCTGCGCAGCGAGATCGGCAAGGTGGTGGTCGGGCAGGACGCCGTCGTCAGTGGCCTGGTGATCGCGCTGCTGTGCCGGGGGCACGTGCTGCTCGAGGGTGTTCCCGGTGTCGCCAAGACACTGCTGGTGCGCACGCTGGCCGCGGCGCTGCAGCTGGACTTCAAGCGGGTGCAGTTCACCCCCGACCTGATGCCGGGCGACGTGACGGGATCGCTGGTGTACGACGCACGCACCGCCGAGTTCGAGTTCCGGGCCGGGCCCGTGTTCACGAATCTGATGCTGGCCGACGAGATCAACCGCACCCCGCCCAAGACGCAGGCCGCGCTGCTGGAGGCGATGGAGGAACGTCAGGTCAGCGTGGACGGGAAGCCACGGGCCCTGCCCGACCCGTTCATCGTCGCCGCCACCCAGAACCCGATCGAGTACGAGGGCACCTACCAGCTGCCGGAGGCGCAGCTGGACCGTTTCCTGCTGAAGCTGAATGTGCCACTGCCGCCGCGGGATCAGGAGATCGCGATCCTGAACCGGCACGCCCACGGATTCGACCCCCGCGATCTGTCGTTCGTGAGGCCGGTCGCCGGACCCGCCGAACTGGCCGCGGGCCGCGACGCGGTCCGTCAGGTGCTCGTCGCCGACGAGGTGCTCGGATACATCGTCGACATCGTCGGCGCCACAAGGAATTCCCCGTCGCTGCAGTTGGGCGTGTCTCCGCGTGGCGCGACGGCGCTGCTGTCCACCGCGAGGTCGTGGGCGTGGCTGTCGGGCCGCGGCTATGTCACCCCCGACGATGTCAAGGCGATGGCCCGGCCCACCCTGCGGCACCGGGTGGCGCTGCGGCCCGAAGCCGAGCTCGAAGGCGCCACCGCCGACGGGGTGATCGAGGGCATCCTGTCCGCGGTGCCTGTGCCGAGATAGCCGGCGTTTCGTGGTTCTCACCGGTCGCGTCGGGCTGATCGCGCTGTTGTGCGCGCTCCCGGTTGTGCTGTCGCCCTACCCCGCAGCGACTTTCGCGGTTCTGGCGGCGCTGCTCGCGGCCGCGGTGGTGCTCGACGCGGTGCTCGCGGGCAGTCCCCGCGCACTCGAACTGAGCCGCGGGGGTCCGACGTCGGCGCGGCTCGGTCAGCCGGTGACCGCGGAGTTGACGGTGCGCAACACCGGCCGCGCGCGGTTCCGCGGCGTGATCCGCGACGCGTGGGCTCCCAGCGCGCGGGCCGAACCGCGAGTGCAGCCGGTGAACATCGCTGCCGGGCAACGGGTCACGCTGCGATCGGAGTTACGGCCGGTCCGTCGCGGGGACCAGGTGTCGGCGCTGGTGACCGCCCGGTCGATCGGCCCGCTCGGGCTGGCCGGCCGCCAAGGTTCGCATCGGGTGCCGTGGCGGATCCGCATCCTGCCTCCGTTCCTGTCCCGCAAGCATCTGCCGTCGCGGCTGGCCCGGCTGCGGGAGCTGGAGGGCATGACGCCGGCGCTGATCCGCGGCCAGGGCACCGAATTCGACTCGCTGCGGGAGTACGTGGTCGGCGACGACGTGCGTTCGATCGACTGGCGGGCCACCGCCCGGCGCGCCGACGTCGTGGTGCGCACCTGGCGACCCGAACGCGACCGGCGGGTGCTGATCGTGCTCGACACCGGACGCACGTCGGCGGGCCGGGTCGGGGTGGACCCCACCGGATCAGACCCCGCCACGGGCTGGCCCCGCCTGGATTGGTCCATGGACGCCGCGCTGTTGCTGGCCGCGCTGGCCGCGCGTGCGGGCGATCACGTCGACTTCCTGGCGCATGACCGCGAGACCCGCGCGGCCGTGGTCAATGCGTCCCGCACCGACCTGCTGGCCCAGCTGGTCGCCGCGATGGCGCCGCTGGAACCCGCGCTCGTGGAATCCGACGCGCGCGCGATGGTCTCTGCGGTGCAGCGCCGGGTGCGGCGCCAGGCGCTGGTGGTGCTGCTGACCGACCTCAACGCGTCAGCGATCGACGAGGGCCTGCTGAGCGTGCTCCCGCAACTGACCGCCAGGCACCGCGTGATCGTCGCCGCGGTGGCCGACCCGCGGGTGGACAGGCTCGCCGCGGGGCGGGCCGACGCGGTCGAGGTGTACGACGCCGCCGCTGCCGAACGGTCCCGCAACGACCGCCGCGCGGTGGCCTCCCGGCTGCGCGGGATGGGCGTGGAGGTGGTCGACGCGCCGCCGGAGGACCTCGCGCCGGAGCTGGCCGACCACTACCTGGCGATGAAGGCCGCCGGCCGCCTGTAGCCCCCTGCCCGGTTCTCACCGCGAGCAGACACAAACTCGCACGGATTCGACCCTTTCAGTGCGAGTTTGTGTCTGCTCGACGGAATATCCCCGTCCACAATCCGAGTTTCATCCACAGCGACGCAGGTGAGTCGGCTGCCCGGTGGGCTGCACGGTATGAGGATTCGGGGGTGCAGGATGCCGTTCGACAACTCTTCCTGACCGGTGGCGGGTATGCGACGACGGCGGCGCTGCTGCAGGTGCTGACCCGGCAGCAGCTCGACGTACAGGTGCGGCGCGGCACCTTGATCCGCGTATGGCACGGGGTCTACGCACCTGCCGAGCCTGATCGCTTCGGCAGGCTGGTGTCCCTGGACAAATACCTCGGCCTGCCCGCGGTCGCCTGTATGGGCACTGCAGCCGCACTGTACGGATTCGACACCGAGGGCACTGCCGCGGTGCACATCCTCGACCCCGGCCGCCGGATTCGTCCCGCCCCGGGTCTAGTGGTGCACCAGCGCCTCGGTGCGCCACTGCAGCGTGTGAATGGCCGGTTGGCGACATCACCCGCATGGACCGCAGTCGAGATCGCGCGCACCTTGCGGCGGCCTCGCGCGCTCGCGACGCTCGACGCGGCCCTGCACGCCGGGTCGTGCACGCCGACCGATCTCGGTGAGGCGATCGCGGAGCAGCGCGGTCGGCGGGGCATCGTGGCCGTACGTGAACTTCTCCCCCTCGCCGACGACCGCGCCGAATCTCCGATGGAGAGCGAGGCAAGACTGGCAATGCACGAGCACGACGTGCCCCGCCCCGAACTTCAGTATCTGATTCACGGCCGGTGGGAAAGCTGGCGCGTGGACTTCGCCTGGCCCGATTACCAGGTTGCGGCCGAGTACGAGAGCGTCGACTGGCACGCCGGCCGTGACGCGATGCTGAGGGACAAGGCGCGATTCGCGGGCATCCAGCACGCGCGTTGGACGGTCATTCCCATCACCGTCACCGACGTTCGCTTCCATCCGGAGCGGATGGCTGAACGGATTCGGGAGCACCTATGGCGAGCTGCCGCGGCCAGCTGAGACCGCGACTGTGGACCGCGAGCAGGCGCAAACTCGCACGGTTGACCCCAGATTCGTGCGAGTTTCTGTCTGCTCGCCGAAACCCGGAACGCTCAGCTGGTCGGCACCACGTCCGGCACATCCTCGATATCGCCGGTCTCGCCGGCCAGCGCGGCCTTGCGGCCGAAGTGGAACACATAGCCGAAGAAGCCCACCACCGCGGCCACCCCGATCGCGACCCGCTCGAACGTCGGCAGCGACGACGGCGTCACGAATCCCTCGATCGCGCCGGCGAGCATCAGCACCACCGCCAGGCCGATCGCGACGGCGACCACGGCGCGGCCTTGTTCGGCCAGCACCTGCCCGCGGGGACGGTCCCCCGGCGAGATCACCGACCAGCCCAGCCGCATACCGACCCCGGCCGCGACGAACACCGCGGTCAGCTCGATGAGTCCGTGCGGGGTGATCAGGCCGAGGAAGACGTCACCCTTGCCTGCCTGAAACATCAGTCCGGCGTTGACCCCGAGGTTCGCCGAGTTCTGGAACAGGATGTACGGAATCGGGATTCCCAGCAGCACCGACATGCCGATGCACTGGGCGGTCACCCACGCGTTGTTCACCCACACCTGCAGCGCGAACGACCCGGCCGGGTGCTCGCTGTAATAGTTCGCGAACTCGTGGTTGACCAGCTGCTCGATCTCGCCGGGCGTGCCGATCGAGGCCTGCACCTCCGGCGAGTGCGCCACCCACACCGCGATCACGGCCGCGACCGCGTAGAACACCACCCCCGAGGCCACCCACCACCGCCACGACCGGTAGACGACGACGGGGAAGGACACCGTCCAGAACCGGACGAACTCGCGCCACAGCGGCGCGTGAGCGCCGGTGACCACCGCCCGCGCCCGGGCGACTAGGCCGGAGAGTTTGCCGATCAGCACCGCATCCGAGGACGCCGAGCGCACGATCGACAGGTGGGTCGACACCCGCTGGTACAGGTCGACCAGCTCGTCGACCTCCGCACCGGTGAGTGTGCGGCGCTTTTTCACCAGATGTTCGAGGCGCTCCCACGTCGGCCGGTTCGCCAGGACAAACGCATCGACATCCACTCCAGGGATTTTAGTAGCGTGGCTGATTATGGTTGGCCAGCAACAGCCCGTGGTGACCGGTGACGCCGTCGTCCTCGACGTGCAGATCGCCCAGCTGCCGGTCCGCGCGCTGTCGGCGCTGATCGACGTCGTCGTCGTCTTCGTCGTGTACGTGCTCGGTGTGATCCTGTGGGCGGTGACGCTGTCGCAGTTCGATTCGGCGTTCTCGGGTGCGGTGCTGATCATCTTCACCGTGCTGGCGCTGGTCGGTTATCCGACGATCTTCGAGACCGCCACCCGCGGCAAGACGCTGGGCAAGATGGCGCTGGGGCTGCGCGTGGTGTCCGAGGACGGCAGTCCGGAGCGCTTCCGTCAGGCGCTGTTCCGTGCGCTGGCCGGGTCGATCGAACTGTGGATGCTCACCGGCGGCCCCGCCGTGCTGTGCAGCATGCTGTCGCCCAAAGGCAAGCGCATCGGCGACGTCTTCGCCGGCACCGTGGTCATCAGCGAGCGTGCGCCCCGCCAGGCCCCGCCACCGGCGATGCCGCCGCAGCTGGCCTGGTGGGCCACCACGCTGCAGCTGTCGGGCCTGAACCCGGCGCAGACCGAGATGGCACGCCAGTTCCTTTCTCGCGCAGCACAGTTGGATCCACAGGTGCGCGATCAAATGGCCTACCGGATCGCCACTGATGTCGCCGCACAGATCTCGCCGCCGCCACCACCGGGCACCCCGCCGGCGATGGTACTGGCCGCCGTCCTTGCCGAGCGGCACCGCCGTGAACTGGGTCGCATGCAGCACGCGCCGGCACCGACGCCCACCTGGACCGCCCCGCCCCCGCCGAGTGCACCGGCACCGCAGCCCCCTGCGGGCAACGGGTTCGCACCGCCGTCGTAGACGGCAATCGAGCAGAAGCCGTCGTAGACGGCAATCGAGCAGAAGCCGTCGTGAGGGCTACCCGGCGATCCAGTTCCCGTGGAAGCCATACGGAACTCGCTGCGGGAGTTTGATCCTCGCCACCGGTGCGCCGGAGAAGTCCGAGGCGTCGATGATCACCAGATCGCTGCCGTCGCGTGCAGGGTCGTACACGTAACCCAGATACCATCCGCTGCTCTCGTCTGCGGGCCCGGACGTCGACGGCACGAAGACCGCTTCTCCCGGTCCACCCGGCGAAGTGTCGGTGCCGAACCGGTGCTCGACGGCCGAGCCGGTGACCAGATCGTGGCGGATCAGGCTGGCCTCGCCGACCGAGACCGCATACCGGGCCGGCAGCGTGGCCAGCCGGTCGTCGATCCGCGGGAACTCGACCACCCGGTCGTCGAGCTGGCTTTCGTGCACCGCCCCGGTCGTCAGGTCGATCGTCCAGGTCCACATCACCCCGTCGGCGTCGAATCCACCGTTGCCACGCCATAATTCGGGATAGCGAACGCCCTGCACCACAAGCGTCCGGCCGTCATCGTGTGCGTTGGCGACGTGGAAGACGTAGCAGGGGTCGATGTCGAACCAGCGCACCTCGCCGAACGGGTCGTCGCGGCGCAGCACCCCGAACCGGGCGCCGTAGGTGTCGTCCCAGCGGTAGGGCATGTCCCGGCCGCCACCGACCGCGATGTCGATGTTGAACACGATCGGCAGGTCCATGAACACCACGTAGTTCGCCGTCAGCGCGAAGTCGTGCATCATCGTCAACGCGGGCACGTCGAGCGGACGGTCGATCACCAACTCGCCGTTGGCATCTGCGCGGTGGTAGGTGACGTGGGGGGTGAAGATGTTGCCGTAGCCGAAGAAGTGAAGTTCACCGGTGGTCGGGCAGATCTTCGGATGCGCGGTCATCGAGTCCGCCAGCCTGCCGCCGAAGTCAAAGGCCCCTACAGTCTCCAGGTCGTCGGTGATCTCATACGGCAGAGATGATTCGACCAGTGCCAGGGTCCTGCCGGCGTGATTGACCACGTGGGTGTTGGCGACGCTGGCGCGCAGGTTGCGGGTGCCGTCGGAGTTGTACAGCGGGAACGGGTCGATGAAGCTGTCCGTGCGCACCCAGCGGTTGCGGTACCAGGCGGCGCGGCCGTTCTCGATGCGGACGCCGTGGATCATGCCGTCGCCGGTGAACCAGTGCCCGGTCGCCTGCCGTGGGTTGGGGCCGTTGCGCAGGTACCAGCCTTCCAGCTCGGCGGGAATCGCGCCCTCCACCGGCAGGTCGAACGCGGTCAGCTCGTCGGGAATCGGCGCGTAGTTGCCGACCTTGAAGATCTCGTCGGCGTCGACCGGAGTGGGCTTCGAGGTGGTCTCGGTCATGGGGCGCAACCTCCTGTCACGGTCGCTCCACACTGACACCCCACTAATGACCTGTCAATAGTGGAATGTGTTTGTGTCGCGAACCCCCCGTATGCGGAGGAGGATCACAGGATGCCTGATCGCCGACACTCCGCGGCGCTGTTCAAGGCGGTCGTGGGCCGCGCCGGCACGCCGGCGCCGAACATCGTCGACGAACTGCGCCGGGTGATCCTCGACGGCGCGGTGCCGCCCGGCACCCCGATCCCGGTGGGCGAGGTCGCCGACCTGTTCGGAGTCAGCCACATCCCGGTCCGGGAAAGCCTCAAAACCCTGACCGGGGAAGGACTGGTGCAGCACCGGCCGAACGCCGGCTACGCCGTCGCGCAGCTGACGGTCAGCGAACTCGCCGAGATGTACCTCGTGCGTGAGACCCTCGAGTCGGCCGCGATGGCCGCCGCCGTGCACAGGGCCACCGCCGCCGACCGCGCCCACCTGACCGAGACACACGAAAACATGGCACAGACACTGAAGTTCGACGACGCCCAGACCTACCACCGCTACAGCAGGCAGTTCCACATGGCGCTCAGTCGCCCGTCCTGCATGCTGCGGCTGGTGCGCATGCTCGAAAACGCCTGGAACATCACCGAACCCGTGCAGCTGATGGTGCACGTCGGCCGCGACCAGCGCACGATGCTGCACGAGGACCACCGCGTGATGCTCGACGCGTTCCTGGACCGGGATCCCGACGCGCTGCTGGCGGCCGCGGCGACGCACAACAAGCGCCTCAACGGGGTGGTGGCCTCGCTGCCCGCCGACACCGGACTGGTGATCGACGGCGCCTGAGCGGCGAGCCGGCGAAATATATTCTCGGCGCAACGGTGGAGAAACACACCGAAACTAGCTTCCGTGCATCGACGTTCTTCGCCTTCGAGCAGGGAGCTGATCCATGACAGACATCCGAGACCTGCCTCCGGGCGCCCGAGTCGACGCCGACGACATGGTCGAAGCCTCCGGGCATCCCGTCGGCGCAGGCCTCATCAAGGCCGGCTACGACCCGCGGCTGACCAACGAGGATCTGGCACCGCTGGCCAAGCAGCGCTGGACGTCCTACAACATCTTCGCGTTCTGGATGTCGGACGTGCACAGCGTCGGCGGGTACGTCACCGCGGGCAGCCTGTTCGCGCTCGGCCTGGCCAGCTGGCAGGTGCTGATCGCGCTGCTCGTCGGCATCGTGATCGTCAACATCTTCTGCAATCTGGTGGCCAAACCCAGCCAGCGGGCCGGCGTGCCTTACCCGGTGGTGTGCCGCAGCTCGTTCGGCGTGCTGGGCGCCAACATCCCGGCGATCATCCGCGGCCTGATCGCGGTGGCCTGGTATGGCATTCAGACCTACCTGGCCTCGGCGGCGCTGGATGTGGTGCTGCTCAAGCTGTTTCCCGGACTGATGCCCTACGCCGAGGTTGAGAACTACGGCTTTGCCGGGCTTTCCCTGCTCGGCTGGGGCAGCTTCCTGCTGCTGTGGGTCCTGCAGGCATGCGTGTTCTGGCGCGGCATGGAGTCGATCCGCAAGTTCATCGACTTCTGCGGACCGGCCGTCTACGTCGTGATGTTCATCCTCTGCGGTTACCTGCTGTACCGCTCCGGCTGGCATGTCAGCCTCACCCTCGGCGGCGAGAAGAACGGCAGCACGCTGGCGGTCATGCTGGGTGCGATCGCATTGGTCGTCTCGTACTTCTCGGGCCCGATGCTGAACTTCGGCGACTTCTCCCGGTACGGCAAGTCGTTCGAGGCGGTCAAGAAGGGGAACTTCCTCGGCCTGCCGGTCAACTTCCTGGTCTTCTCGCTGCTGGTGGTGATGACCGCCGCCGCGACGGTCCCGGTGTTCGGCGAGCTGCTTACCGATCCCGTCGAAACGGTGGCCCGCATCGACAACACGATGGCGATCATCCTGGGCGCGTTGACATTCAGCATCGCCACCATCGGCATCAACATCGTCGCGAACTTCATCTCGCCGGCGTTCGACTTCTCCAACGTCAGCCCGCAGCGGATCAGCTGGCGGATGGGCGGCATGATCGCCGCGGTCGGCTCGGTGCTGATCACGCCGTGGAACCTGTACAGCAACCCGGAGGTCATCCACTACACGCTGGAGACCCTCGGCGCGTTCATCGGGCCGCTGTTCGGTGTGCTGATCGCCGACTACTACCTGGTGCGCAAGCAGAAGATCGTGGTCGATGACATGTTCACGATGAGCCCGAAGGCCAACTACTGGTACGCCAAGGGCTACAACCCGGTCGCGGTCGCGGCGACGCTCGTCGGTGCGACGCTCGCGGTGATTCCGGTGCTGCTCGGGGGATCGGTCACCGGCATGTCCGCGGCGGCGCAGTACAGCTGGTTCATCGGGTGTGGCGTCGGGTTCGCCCTGTACTACCTGCTGGCCACCCGTGGGCCGTGGCGGATGTCGCCGCTGCGGGATGCTGTCGCCGACACCGCGGCCGAAGCCGTGGCCTGACTGCCCGCCCGGCACGGCCCCGATAGTCCACTTCTGGAATATCGGGGCCGTACTATGCCGCCATGAGCCTTCGGATAGCCGCCCTCGGCCTGTTGGCCGAGGGCCCGGCCAGCGGTTACGACCTGCTCAAGCAGTTCGAGAACTCGATGGCCAACGTGTGGCCCGCCACCCAGAGCCAGCTGTACTCCGAGCTCAACAAGCTTGCGGCCGCAGGGTTGATCGAGGTGTGCGCCGTGGGCCCGCGCGGCCGCAAGGAGCACCAGATCACCGATGCCGGACGCGCCGAGCTGCAGCGCTGGGTCACCAGCCCCCAGGACGATCCGCCGTTCCGCAGCGCGGCTCTGTTGCGGGTCTTCCTGCTCGGCCTGATTCCGCCGGAGCAGGCGCGCGCCCATCTGCACGCCATGGCCGAGCACGCCGAGGCCGAGATCCGGCGGCTGACGGCGCTGCGCGACTCGCTGACGGCAGGACAGACCGACGGGGCGTTCTTCGGGTTGGCGGCGCTGGACTACGGCCTGCGGCTGCATGCGATGCAGGCCGCATGGGCCAAGTCGGTGGAGGACCGGCTGCCAGACTGATCACATCGTCGTTGCATCGCGATAGTTTCCGATATATCGTCAACGTATCGGAAGCGCAGTCAGTGCTTCGTTCGACAGAAATGAGCACCCCATGAACACCCCTTTCACCCCGCCTGGCAGCCCGTTCGAGGGCCGCGGTTTCGGATTCGGCCCGGTCGATCCCCGCGTCCTGCACGGACGTCGTCGCGCGTCCCGGCGCGAATTCCGCGAGCACGTCCGTGAGCATCGCGGCGACGCGGGCTTCGGCCCCGGCGGTTTCGGCCCCGGCGGTTTCGGTCCCGGTTTCGGCCCCGGCTTCGGTTTCGGGCCGGGCGGCCCCGGTGCACGGCGCGGCGGACCCCGCGGCGGCCGAGGGCGGCGCGGTGACGTGCGCGCGGCGATCCTCAAACTATTGATCGACCGCCCGATGCACGGCTACGAGATGATCCAGGAGATCCACGAGCGCAGCCAGCAACTGTGGAAGCCCAGTCCCGGCTCGATCTACCCGACCCTGCAGCTGCTCGTCGACGAAGGTCTGCTCACTGCCACCGAGACCGAGGGCAGCAAGAAGCTCTTCGAGCTGACCGACGACGGTCGCGCCGCGGCCGAGAAGATCGAGACCGCGCCGTGGGACGAGATCGCAGGTGAGGCCGACCCCGGAGCGGTGAGCCTCCGCAACGCCGTTGGGCAGCTGATGGGCGCGGTCGCCCAGTCCGCGCACGCGGCCACCCCCGAGCAGCAGCAGCGCATCGTCGACATCGTGAACAACGCGCGCCGCGAGATCTACCACATTCTCGGCGAGGACTGATCCGGGCGGATCGGGCGCGATTACGGTTTCTCGGCCGCGGTCCATAAAATCGGCGGCATAATGACGAACTCCACCGAGGCGGCGACGGCGGCCGGCCCTCGATCCGACCGCGTCTCAACCGAGGCCCGACGCCGCCGAACCTTCGCAGTCATCAGCCACCCGGACGCCGGCAAGTCCACGTTGACCGAAGCCCTGGTGCTGCACGCCAAGGCCATCACCGAGGCCGGCGCCATTCACGGCAAGGCCGGCCGCCGCGCCACCGTGTCCGACTGGATGGAGATGGAGAAGGCGCGCGGCATCTCGATCACTTCGACGGCGCTGCAGTTCCCCTACATCACGCACGCCGGCGACACCTGCGTCATCAACCTGCTCGACACCCCCGGCCACGCGGATTTCTCCGAGGACACCTACCGGGTGCTGACCGCTGTCGACTCGGCGGTAATGCTGATCGACGCGGCCAAGGGCCTGGAACCGCAGACGCTCAAGCTCTTCCAGGTGTGCCGGCACCGCCGGATCCCGATCATCACCGTGGTCAACAAGTGGGACCGTCCGGGCCGCCATGCGCTGGAGCTGATGGACGAGATCCAGTCGGAGATCGGGTTGCGGCCGACACCACTGACGTGGCCGGTCGGCATCGCCGGCGATTTCAAGGGCGTACTCGACCGCCGCACCGGGAAGTTCATCCGCTTCACCCGCACCGCCGGTGGCGCGACCGCCGCCCCCGAGGAGCACATCGACCCGTCGAAGGCGCATGACGCGGCCGGGGTGGACTGGGACACCGCGGTCGAGGAGTCGGAGCTGTTGAGCGCCGACGGCGCCGACTTCGATCCAGAGACGTTCCTCGACTGCACCTCGACACCGGTGCTGTTCACTTCCGCGGCACTGAATTTCGGAGTGAACCAGCTTCTCGACGTGCTCGCCCAGCTGGCGCCGCCGCCGAGCGGGCAGCTCGACGTCGACGGCAACCGGCGCGACGCGGCGGCGCCGTTCAGCGCGTTCGTGTTCAAGGTGCAGGCGGGCATGGATTCCGCGCACCGCGACCGCATCGCCTATGCCCGGGTGTGCTCGGGCACGTTCGAACGCGGCGACGTCCTGACCCACGCGTCCACCGGCAAGCCGTTCGTGACCAAGTACGCCCAGTCGGTCTTCGGCCGGGAGCGGTCGACTCTCGACACCGCGTGGCCGGGTGACGTGATCGGGCTGGCCAACGCCGCCGCGCTGCGGCCGGGTGACACGCTCTACCAGGACGTCGCGGTGCAATACCCTCCGATCCCGAGCTTTTCGCCTGAACACTTCTCCGTCGCGCGGGGCACCGACCCGAGCAAGCACAAGCAGTTCCGCAAAGGCATCGAGCAGCTCGACCAGGAAGGCGTCGTCCAGGTGCTGCGCTCGGACCGGCGCGGCGACCAGGCACCCGTTCTGGCGGCCGTCGGGCCGATGCAGTTCGAGGTGGCCGCCCACCGGATGGCGTCGGAGTTCAGCGCCCCGATCGCACTCGAAGCCCTGCCCTATACGGTGGCCCGCATCTGCGAACCCGAGGACGCCGAAGCGCTGGGCAAGATGGCCGCGGTGGAGGTCTTCACCCGCACCGACGGCGTCATGCTCGTGGTGTTCTCCACGAGGTGGCGGTTGGAGACGGTGCAGCGGGAGAACCCCACCATGCAGTTGCGGGAACTGGTCGCGGCGGGCCAGTAGGAACAAGCTCGCCAAGGTTGGCACGGTCGCAGCCAAAGCCGCCACGTATGTGGGCCTTATGCACGCCAGATCGCTGAAATTCGTACATAACACCCACATTCGCGGCCACGCCGACGTTGACCGACGTCACCGGTGATCAGTCGACGTCGACCCAGTCCAGGGTGCGCTGCACGGCTTTGCGCCAACCCGTGTAGCCGTCTTCGCGCTGTTCGTCCGACCAGTCGGGTGACCAGCGTTTGCCCTCCTGCCAGTTGGCGCGCAGATCGTCCGGGCCGTCCCAGAATCCGGTGGCCAGTCCCGCAGCGTACGCGGCGCCGAGCGCAGTGGTCTCGGCGACGACGGGCTTGACGACGTCGACGCCGAGCACGTCGGCCTGGATCTGCATACACAGGTCGTTGGCGGTGATGCCGCCGTCGACCTTCAGCACCTCAAGGCGCACACCGGAATCGGCGGCCATCGCATCGACGACGTCGCGGCTCTGGTAACAGATCGCCTCCAACGTCGCCCGCGCCACGTGGGCGTTGGTGTTGAACCGGGACAGTCCGACGATCGCCCCGCGCGCATCCGAGCGCCAGTACGGGGCGAACAGGCCGGAGAACGCCGGCACGAAGTACACCCCGCCGTTGTCCTCGACCTGACGGGCCAGCGCCTCGCTCTGTGACGCGCCGCTGATGATGCCCAGCTGGTCGCGCAGCCACTGCACCGCCGAGCCCGTCACCGCAATCGAACCCTCAAGGGCGTAAACGGGTTTCGCGTCACCGAACTGGTAACACACCGTGGTCAGCAGTCCGTTCTTCGACCGCACGATGTCCTCGCCGGTGTTGAGCAGCAGGAAATTGCCTGTGCCGTAAGTGTTTTTCGCCTCTCCGACGGACAGGCAGACCTGCCCCACCATGGCGGCCTGCTGATCGCCGAGGATCCCGGTGACCGGGATTTCGCCGTCGGCGGGCCCGGTCTCGACGGTGACCCCGTATGGCTGCGGAGACGACGACGGCCGGATCTCGGGCAGCATCTGGCGCGGGATCCCGAAGAACCCGAGCAGTTCGTCGTCCCAGTCCAGGGTCTCCAGATTCATCAGCATGGTGCGGCTGGCGTTCGTGACGTCGGTGACGTGCACCCCGCCGCGATGCCCGCCGGTCAGATTCCACAGCACCCAGGTGTCGGTGGTGCCGAAGAGCGCGTCACCCTTCTCGGCGTCGGCGCGCAGACCGTCGACGTTCTCCAGCAGCCACTGCAGCTTGCCGCCGGAGAAATAGGTGGCCGGTGGCAACCCGGCCTTCTGCCGGATCACGTCACCGCGACCGTCACGGTCGAGTGCGGACGCGATCCGGTCGGTGCGGGTGTCCTGCCAGACGATCGCGTTGTAGTACGGCCGGCCGGTGTGCCGGTTCCACACCAGCGACGTCTCGCGCTGGTTGGTGATGCCCAGCGCCACCAGGTCGGTGGTGGCGAGCTTGGTCTTGTTCAGCGCCGTCGCCAGCACTGAGCCGGTGCGCTCCCAGATCTCGACGGGATTGTGCTCGACCCAGCCCGCCCTGGGTAGGATCTGTTCGTGTTCGAGCTGGTGACGGCCCACCTCGGCGCCGTCATGGTCGAAGATCATGCAGCGGGTGCTGGTGGTGCCCTGGTCGATTGCAGCGACGAAGTCGGCCATTCGTCCATGATGGACTACGTGAACACACGGGCCGTGCAATCGGCGGCAGACATCGGCTCCATGCCGCGCGGTGGGCCGGATGCGTCCTGCCTGGACCGCCTGCTGGAAACCGACCGTCGCGAATACCTGGACCGGGACTCAGCCGGAGATGCTGGGCTCGAGCGGACCAAGCGCAGCGTGATCCGGGCCCTGGACTGGACCGGGGAGCTGTTCGGCAACCACGACAAGTTCGCGAAGCTGGCGCTCGACGAGGTCGCCGACGTGGCCGACCCCGCAATTCTGGAGCTCGGCGCAGGGCACGGCGGGCTGTCCCGCAAGCTGCTGGAGTGGCACCCCACGGCCCGGCTCACCGTGACCGACGTCGAGCCGGCGTCCGTCGCGGCGATCGCGGCCGGGGACCTCGGGGCCCATCCGCGGGCGACGGTCCGGCAGATGGACGCGACGGCGCTGGACGCGGCCGACGGCAAGTTCGACCTGGCGGTGTTCGCGTTGTCGTTCCACCATCTGCCGCCGAAGGCCGCGGCCCGGGTGATCGCCGAGGGCACCCGCGCGGCGCACAAGCTGCTCATCATCGATCTGCCTCGCCCGCCGGCGCCGCTGCATCTGCTGCGGTTGGCGACGATGCTGCCGTGGGCGCCGCTGGTGCCGTTCGTGCACGACGGGGTGATCAGCTCGTTGCGCGCCTACAGTCCGTCGGCGCTGCGCGCGCTGGCCGCCTGCGCCGACCCGCCGGTGCACCTGGAGTTGCGTGGCGGGTTGCTCAGTCCTCAGGTCGCGGTGGCGTGGCGCCGATAGTCTTGGGTCCGTGGGCGAGGAACTGAAGCAGACGGAGTTCAGTCGCGCGCACCGCCGCGAGTACCGCCGCAAGGTGCAGCTGTGCCTCGACGTTTTCGAGACGATGCTGGCTCAGTCCAGCTTCGACTTCGAGAAGCCGCTGACGGGTATGGAGATCGAATGCAACCTGGTCGACTCCGCATATCAACCCGCGATGAACAACTCCGAAGTGCTCGAGGCGATCGCCGATCCCGCGTATCAGACTGAACTGGGCGCCTACAACATCGAGTTCAACGTGCCCCCGCGCCGGCTTCCGGGCCGCGCGGCCCTCGACCTCGAAGCCGACGTGCGCGCCAGCCTGAACGCCGCGGAATCCAAGGCCAACACCGACGGTTCGCACATCGTGATGATCGGCATCCTGCCGACGCTGATGCCGGAGCATCTGTCGGGAAGCTGGATGAGCGAGTCCACCCGCTACCAGGCGCTCAACGACTCGATCTTCACCGCGCGCGGCGAAGACATCATGATCGACATCGCCGGCCCGGAGCGGCTGAGCCTGCAGACCGCCACCATCGCCCCGGAATCCGCCTGCACCAGCATGCAATTGCACCTGCAGGTGTCGCCCGCCGACTTCGCCGCCAACTGGAACGCCGCGCAGGTGCTGGCCGGCCCCCAGCTCGCGCTGGGCGCGAACTCGCCGTTCTTCTTCGGCCACCACCTGTGGGCAGAGACCCGCATCGAGCTGTTCACCCAGGCCACCGACACCCGCCCCGACGAACTCAAGACCCAGGGGGTGCGACCTCGCGTCTGGTTCGGGGAACGCTGGATCACGTCGATCTTCGACCTGTTCGAGGAGAACGTGCGCTACTTCCCGTCGCTGCTGCCCGAACTCTCCGACGAGGACCCGGTCGCCGAACTGGCCGCCGGCCGCACGCCGAAGCTGTCGGAGCTGCGCCTGCACAACGGCACGATCTACCGGTGGAACCGGCCCGTCTACGACATCGTGAACGGGCGCCCGCACCTGCGGGTGGAGAACAGGGTGCTGCCCGCGGGACCGACGGTGCTCGACATGATGGCCAACGCGGCCTTCTACTACGGGGCGCTGCGGACGTTGTCCGAGGAGGACCGTCCGCTGTGGACGAAGGTGAGTTTCGCTGCCGCAGAGGCGAATTTCGTCGCCGCCGCCCACCAGGGGATGGACGCTCGGCTGTACTGGCCCGGGGTCGGAGAGGTGACCCCGGACGAGTTGATCCTGCGGCAGCTGCTGCCGATGGCCGACGAAGGACTGCGCCGGTGGGAGGTCGCCGCCGACGTGCGCGACCGCTACCTCGGTGTGATCGAGGGCCGCGCCAAGACCGGACGCAACGGGGCGGCATGGCAATCCAGTACCGTCACCGCGCTGCAGGACCGGGGCATGAGCCGCCCGGACGCGCTGGCCGAGATGCTGCGGTTGTACTGCGAGCGCATGCACACCAACGAACCGGTGCACACCTGGGATCTGCCGGCCTGACGCGGCGAGGGTAGGTTGGCGGACATGGCCGACGTCATGGACTGGGACGGCGTATACCGGGGCGAAGCCGACTTCGACGGTGAGCCGCCGTGGAACATCGGCGAACCGCAGCCCGAGCTGGCCGCGCTGTGGCGCGACGGCAAGTTTCGCAGCGAGGTGCTCGACGCCGGTTGCGGCCACGCGGAACTGTCCCTGGCACTGGCCGCCGACGGCTACACGGTGACCGGGATCGACATCAGCCCGACGGCGGTCGCCGCGGCCACCGCGGCGGCCGCCGAGCGTGGGTTGTCGGAACGGGCGTCGTTCGTCGCCGCCGACATCACCGCGCTGAGCGGATTCGACGGCCGGTTCGCCACGGTGGTGGACAGCACACTGTTTCACTCTCTGCCGGTCGAGTCCCGCGACGCCTACCTGCAGTCGGTGCACCGGGCCGCCGCACCCGGGGCGGGCTTCTTCGTGCTGGTCTTCGCCAAGGGCGCGTTCCCGGCGGAGATGGAAGGTGGCCCCAACGAGGTCACCGAACTCGAACTGCGCGAGGCGGTTTCCCGGTACTGGGTCATCGACGACATCCGGCCATCGCTGATCCACACGAACGTGCCGAAACTTCCCGGCATGCCGCCCCCGCCGCTGGATATGCTCGACGAGCACGGTCGGCTGCGGATGCAGGCGTTCGTGCTGTCGGCCCACAAAGACGGCTAGACACCCAGGTCCCGGCGGAAGCCGTCCGGGATCACAAGGTCGGCCGGGGTCAGCTCATGGATCGAGGACAGCCCGAGACCCAGCAGCGCCGAGTCGATTCCGCCACGCAGGATGTCGAGGACATTCTCGACGCCGGCCTGCCCTCCCGTTGCCAGGCCCCACAGGTATGCGCGGCCGATCATCACGGCGCGGGCGCCGAGCGCGACGGCCTTGACGACGTCACTGCCGCGCCGGATCCCACCGTCGAGCACAATCTCGATCTGGTCACCGACAGCGGTGGCGATGGCCGGTAGGGCACGGACCGGAGCCGGGGTGCCGTCGAGGTTGTTGCCGCCGTGATTGGACACCGAGATCGCGGTGACGCCGGCATCGACGGCGCGCCGGGCGTCGTCGACGCGCATGACCCCCTTCAGCATGAACGGGCCGCCCCACTGCTCCCGCAGCCAGGCGATGTCCTCCCAGGTGGGCAGCGGCGTCTGCATCCATTCGCCGTATGCGCCGAAGAACGTCGGGGCGGTGCCGCCGTCGGCCAGGTTCGGGGCGGTGAGGTCCGGCACGCGTCCGGACCTGGCGAAGTCGAGGAGCCACCGCGGCCGCCGCACCGCCTCGGGCGCGAAGCGCAGCATCGCCTTGAGGTCCATCTTCTCCGGTATGGCCGGACTGCCCCAGTCCCGGCCGTTGGAGAAGGACCAGTCGGTGGTGATGATCAGGCCGACGGCGCCGGCTCGGCGCGCCCGCTCCATCCGGCCGACCAGCTTGTCCCGGCTACCGGTCCAGTACATCTGGAAGAATGTCTGCGGATTGGCCGCGGCGACCTCTTCGATCGGCTTGCTGGCGAACGAGGACAGACCGATCGCGGTGCCGCGGGCCGCGGCGGCGCGCGCCACCGCGACCTCACCGTCGGGATGGACGGCCTGCACCCCGGTCGGTGAGATGAGCACCGGGAGCGAAATGTCCTGTCCCATCACGGTGGTGGCTTGATCCCGCTTGCCCGACAGCCCGGCGACATGCGGAGCGAAGCCGAGTTCGCTGAACGCCGACAGATTATCTCCGACGGTGACGCCCTTTTCCGAGCCGGCGACCAGCGCACTGTAGACACTGGCCGGCAACCGCTTCTGCGCGCGTCGCTGCGCCTCGGCGACGGTCTCGAACCAACCGGTGGCGGCCATGGGCGTCTCCTCTGCTTTTCCGCCGTCGACGCTATGGCATCTCGCTGCGCACGGGAACTCACCGGATGGGTAGGCACCTACCCATCCGGACGGGTGCCGCATTGCGCCCTTTCGGGGCGCGCGCCGGCGCCCTGTCGGTCAATAGCGTTGGCGGACATGGACTCCACCACGATGAACCCGCTTGCCCCGTCGCCACGCGGGATGTGGAGCGGCCACGGCGTCCGTGTCCGTCGGCGGTGTGGGCCGCATCGTCGGCACCTCGACCCCGGCACAGTCTGCACGCCGCGGTTCTGCGCCGCGCGCCACGGCAGGCTCCTCACGGTTGATCATGACCTGCGCCCCGCCGAACTGTCCGACGAGCTCGCCGTGCTGCTGGCCGATCAACTCGTCGACAGCGGTGCGCTGCGGGGACAGTCGGAGTTCGAGTTGGTGTTCACCGGGGTGGTGCGCTCCACTGTCGACGGCGGCTTGCCGGCGTGGCTGCGCTTCTACCGCAACTCGCTGGCCAAACTGGAGACCGGTTCGACGGCGTTCGCGCCGATCCACTCCCACGCCGCGGACCTCGTCCGGGGCGGTTGCCTCATCGACCTCGGGGCGTGCTTCGGATTCTTCCCGCTGCGGATGGCGCAGCACGGAATGGACGTGCTGGCAACCGATCTCAACGAGAATGCGATGCGGTTACTGAAGCAGGTCAGCTCGCGGTTGCACCGCCCGCTCACGACGATGGCCTGCGATGCCGCCGACGTAGGGCTGCCCGACGGCAGCGCCGACACCGTGACAGCGCTGCATCTGATCGAACACCTGCCGGACCACATGGTGGCCTCCATCGTCGACGAAGCGGTGCGACTGGCGCGGCGCCGGGTGATCATCGCGGTGCCCTTCGAGGACCGGCCACGCGAATGCTATGGACACGTGCAGCGCTTCGACATCGAGCGCCTGCGGAAGATGGCCGTCGAGCTGGCGCGGCGTCACCCCGGGCTGCGCGCCGAGGCCCACGAATTCCATGGCGGCTGGCTGGTTCTCGACCTGTGATCGCCCGCCGGAGGCGCTAGATCAGCCCCCGCTTGCTGGCGGCGTAGACGGCCTCGGCCCGCCGGCTCACCTCCAGCTTGCGCATGATGTTGCTGACGTGAAATTTGGCCGTGGTCGCCGAGATGTACAGCTTCTCGCCGATCTTGTTGTTCGACAAGCCCGCTGCAAGCAGCCGCAGCACCTCGACCTCGCGATCGGTGAGCTGTGCGCGCGGCTCCGCGCGGCCCGACAACGACCGCACCACCGCAGCCGCGCTGCGTGAGTCGAACGCGCTGTCGCCGGCCGAGATCGCCCTGATCGCCCGGACCAGCTCGGTGGTGTCGACGTCCTTGACCACGTAGCCGCGGGCTCCGGCGTGCACCGCGCGCACCACCAGGTCCTCGTCCAGGAACGTCGTCAGGACCAGCAGCCCCAGCGTCGGGTAGGCCGCGGAGAGCTTGGCGCACAAGGTGAGTCCCTCGAACTCCGAGCCGGCCGAGAGCTTCAGATCCAGCAGCACCACATCCGGCGCGGTGGCACCGACGACGGCCTCGGCCTCGCTCTCCGAGGCCGCCTCGCCGACCACGATGAGGTCGTCGGCGCGCTCGAGAACCGAGCGCAGGCCCTGCCGCAGGATCGCGTGGTCGTCGACGAGAACGAGCCGGATGGGTTTCATGAGGTCACGCTTTCTGACACACGCGGGATACGGGCCACCACCCGGACCCCGCCGATGCGGGAGCGGTACACGTCGAAGGTGCCGCCGTGTTCGCGGGCCCGGGCCCGCATGTTGGCCAGTCCGCGGTGCCGGCCGTCGACGTCGGTGGCTTCGGCCATCCGCAGCATCAACCGCAGTTTCGCCGGGTCCCCGGTCCCGTCGTCGGCGATGGACAGGCTGACCGCGTCGTCACGATAGGACAATCGCACGATCGCGCGGGTCGCGTTGCCGTGCATGGCGGTGTTGAACAGTGCCTCACCGGCGATGCGCAGCAGCGCGTGTTCGATGTCGCCCGGCAGTTCGGCCACGCCCCCCTCCACCCGCAAGGTCACCCGCAGATCCTCGGGCATGTGCACGGTCGCCAGCTGTCCGAGCATCTCGGTGAGGCTGGACCGGTAGGCGTCCCCGGGCTGGTTGAGCGCGTAGATCGCCGACCGCAGCTGCTCGGTGGCCGAGCGGGTCAGATCCTTGGCCAGATCGAGCCGGTCGACCAGCTCACGGCCCCGGCCCGAGGCGTCGATCTCGCTGCGGCACACCTCGATCTGCATTCCGGCCGACAGCACCGTCTGCGCGACGCTGTCGTGCAGTTCGCGGGCGATCCGGTGCCGCTCGGAGTTGAGAACCTGATGCCGTTGGGCCGCACCGAGTTCGCGTTGAGTGGCCAGCAGCTCGGCGTTGCGGGCCTCCGACTGCGCCAGCAGCGTCACCGACTTGGAGAACAGCGCCGAATTCTGCAACGCCACCGCGGTCTGCCCGGCCAGGATGCGCATCACCATGCCGTCGGTGGCGTCGAGGGTGCGGCGCGGCGGCGTCCACGCGGCGAACGCACCGATCACCTCGCCGTCGAGTTCGATCGGGACGTGGGCGTGCCGGCTCTCGATCACCGGCAGCCGGAACTGCGCGAGCTGTCCCCGCAGAATGTCGTTGAGCCGGTTGAGCACCGCGTCGGGCAGCGACGGGCCGGGATCCCTGGCTCCGGACAGTCCCTCGAACGCGTAGGCCGCTGCGCCGGAATCCAGGATCAGGTGGCGCACACTGGCTTCGGGCAGGGCGCCGTCAGCCAACGCCAGCAGCACCCAGTCCGCGTCCAAATGAGCCCGCGCGGCCTCGGCCACCGCGCGCACCAGGTTCTCCGGCCCTTCGATGGTCTGCACCAGCGCACGCGAGATCGTGTCGAGCGCGGCCAGCACACGGTCCAATCGCTGTGCGGTGACCCGGAATTCGGGATAGAAGCGCCCCTTTCCCGAACGCAGGCCGGTGAGCCGGGCCAGGTCCGGTGGTCTGGGGTCGGCGGCGGTCACGATGTCCGCTTCACAGTGCCGCCCGGAACAGGGCGTGCATCTGCGTCTCGTCGGCGGGGCGCGGATTCGTGCTCATGCACGCGTCCTGCAGCGCGGTCTTGGCCAGCCGAGGCAGATCCTGCTCGCCCACCCCGAGTTCGGCCAGGCCGCGCGGCACCCCGACGTCGCGGGCCAGCCGGTCGATCCGGTCGGCCAGCTCCAGAGCCGCCTCAGCGGCCGGGGCGCCAGGATCGGACACTCCCAGGCAGGTGGCGATCACCTTGTAAGGCTCGGGGTCGGCTTCGGCGTTGAAGCGGATGACGTGCGGCAGCAGCACACCGTTGATGACGCCGTGCGGCAGGTCGAGCAGCCCGCCGACCTGGTGGCTCATCGCGTGCGCGGCGCCGAGGATCGCGTTGGTGAACGCCAGCCCGGCCTCCAGCGCGGCCTGGGCCATCAGCACGCGCGCCGGCATCTCCTTGGGCCGTTCGATGGTGTGCACCAGGTTGTCGGTCACCATCTGGACCGCCCGCAGCGCATGGTGGTCGGTGAGCTGGTTGTGCCCCAGCGACACGAACGCCTCGATGCCGTGGGTCAGCGCGTCCAGACCGGTCGCGGCGTTGAGCCATTCGGGCATCGTGGTCAGCAGCCGCGGGTCGATGACGGTGATGTCGGGTACCAGCGCGCGGCCCAGAATCGTGATCTTGGTGTTGCGGGTGGTGTCGGTGACGATGCAGAACTGGGACACGTCGGCGCCGGTACCCGACGTCGACGGCACCACCACCATCGGCGGGATCGGCATCTGCGCCTTGTCGACGCCCTCGTAGTCGAGGATGTCGCCGCCGTTGGCGGCCAGGATCGCCACCCCTTTGGCCGCGTCGATCACCGATCCCCCGCCCACCGCCACGATGACGTCGCAGCCGTGCTCGGCGTACTTCTGGTAGCCCGCAGCGACCTCGTGGTCCTTCGGGTTGGGCGTCAGGTCGCTCCAGAGCGCACCGTGGACGCCCATGTCGGCGAGGTGGGTGACCATCTCTCCGGACCAGCCGGCCTCGATGAGGCCGGGGTCGGTGACGAGCATGGGCCGCTGAGCGCCGAGGCGCACCGCGGCGTGCGCCGCCTCGACCATCGAGCCGACCCCGAACACGATCTCGGGGGCGTGGAACTTCAGCAGCCGGGGCGTCGTCGCCGCACAGCGGCGGTCGAGTTCCGGGGTCAGGGTGGGATACCGCGCTCCCATGCGGTCCAGCGTACGACCCCGGCGGTTCACGGCGTTACCGCCCGACCGCTTCGGCGGCGAAGTCGTGCGCCGCGCTTTCCAGCCCCGTCAGGTCGCGCACGACCCGGACACGGTCGCAGAACTCCGCGTACGCGGGAAGATCGCAGCTGCCCAACCCCCACGAGTACCGCGGCTCGGGGGTCAGCCACACGGTCTCGCGGGCGCGGCGGGTGATCTCCTCGAACGCGGCCAGGTTGGGGTCCTTGGCGTTGGTGCGGCCGTCGCCGAGCACCAGTACCGTGGTGCGCCGGGTGACCGCCGACGAGTGTTCGGCGAGGAATTCTCCGAACACGGCGCCGTAGTCGGAGTTTGCTGCCAGGTCGATGACGTCCCCGCCGAAGATCAGACCCAACGCCTTCTCACCGGGGTGGTCGCGGAACAGCTCGGTGGTCTCGGCGACGTCGGCGACGAACACGAACGAGCGCACCTGGGTGAACAGGTCCTGCAGCCCATGCACCAGGTTCAGCGTGAACCGCGAGGTGGCCCGCACCGACAGGCTCACATCGGCGAGCACCACCAGCCGCGGCCGGTCCTCGGCCCGCCGCACGGTGACCGGCACGAACGGGACGCCGTCGAAGCGCATGTTGCGCCGCATCGTCTGCCCGGGATCGACGCGGCCCGCGGCGGACGCGCGGCGCCGGTGGGTCAGCGCCCCGTGCAGCGTGCGGGCGAGCCGGCGCAGCGAGTCTTCGAGCTCGGCCCGCTCCCGCTCCCCGATCCGGTCGACGTGTGTCTCCCGTCGTTCCCGGCTTTCGACGATCTTGGTCTCCAGCGCCAGCAGCGCCTCCAGATGCCGTTTGAGGGCCTGCGGCAGGTTTTCCAGCACCCCCGCCAGCCGCCTGCGCAGCTCGGCCGCGGCCGCCAAATCGTCGTCACCGCCGTAACCGCTTTCGTCGTCCAGCCAGCCCAGCAGCGCCTCCTGTTCGGCGATGGTCAGCTCGGCGGCGCCGGGTGTGCCCGCGGCGGTCGCCAGATCCCCGGCCGCACCCGCCCCACCGAGGCGGTCGGTGGCGAGCTGGATCCGGTAGGAGTCGTCGGTGCCGTTGCGGCTGTCCTTGGAGAACGCGATCTCGTCGGTCAGCGCGGCCAGATCGATCTTGTTGGCTTCCTGGTGCAGGTTGTAGCGCTGCGCCAGGTCCTCCTGTTTGAAGTAGTCGCGGATGCTGGCCGGCTTGCCGTGCTCGTGGCCGGGTTCGGGTGTCTGGCTGGGCTCCTCGGACAGCGTGAAGGACTCCAGCTCACCGGTGTCGACGAGGTCGTCGTGGGCGTGGGAGTGCCCGTGGCCGTTCTGCTCGCCGCCGACGCGGACCAGGGAGAAGAACGCGTCGAAGATCTCGTCGAAGATCGGTTCGTCGCGCTGGTCCTTGACCAGGGCGACGCGCAGTGCGGTGCGCAACACGGCCCGGGACGACAACACCCCGGGCTGCCCCGCGCACCGCATCGCGTCCAGCGCCTCGGGTATCGAGACGCGCACCCCGCCCAGGCGCAGCAGCCTGACGAACCGGTGCAGGGTCGCCTCCATCGGCTACAGCGCCCGCCGCCGGCCCAGCGCCGCCGTCGTCGACTCCTTCTTCGGCGTGCCGTAATACCCGTCGGTGAACCGGCCGGGCTTGTCCTTCGCGGCGCGCACCGCACGTCCATCATCGCCATGGTGATGCTCGTGAGCATGGTCGTGATCGTGGCTGTGGCCATGAGGGTGGCCGCCATCGTGTGAATGCCCCAGAGAAGCAGGCACTTTGGCGTTCGGATCCACCAGCCGGGGCAGCGCGTCCAGCGCCTTGCGGACGTCCTTGTCGTACTTGACCACCACCGACACCGTGTCCGACAGTACCCGGGCGTCGAGTTCGTCGACGCCGAGCACGGCCAGCGTACGGGCCCAGTCGATGGTCTCGGAGATACTGGGCGCCTTCCGCAGTTCCAGCTCGCGGAGCCCGCGGACGATGTCGACGAGCTGCGCGGCCAGCGCATCGGTGAGCCCGGTGTTCTTGGACCGCACGATCTCCAGCTCGCGTTCGGCGGCCGGGTAGTCCAGGAACAGGTGCAGGCACCGGCGCTTCAACGCCGCCGCCAGATCACGGGTGTTGTTCGACGTCAGGATCACGTACGGGGCGTGCACGGCACGGAAGGTGCCGATCTCCGGTACCGAAACCTGGTATTCACCAAGCAGTTCCAGCAGTACCGCTTCCAGCGCCTCGTCCGCTCGGTCGATCTCATCGACCAACAGCACCACCGGCTCGGGTGAGCGCACCGCCTCCAGCAGCGGACGCGGCGCCAGGAACCGGTCGGAGAAGAACACGCTCTCCTGAGCGCCGATCCGGTCGACGGCCTCACCCAGATCGGCTGCATCCGAGACGATCTGGCCGATTTTCTCGCGCAGAATCTGGGTGTAGAGCAACTGTTTGCCGTAGTCCCACTCATAGAGCGCCTTGGTCTCGTCCTGGCCCTCGTAGCACTGCAACCGCAGCAGCCGGCGCCCGGTCGCCGCCGCCAGCACCTTGGCCAGCTCGGTCTTGCCGACCCCGGCCGGGCCCTCGATCAGCAGGGGCTTGTCGAGCCGGGTCTGCAGAAACACCGTGGTGGCCAGGCGCTCGTCGGCGATGTAGCCTTCACCGGCGAGCGCCTCGCGCACGCTCTCCACTGAGTGAAACATGTCAGGGCAGCAGTTCGTCGAGATCGCCGTTCATGCAGTGCTCGACCACCGGGCGCACGGTGTCGAACGTGCACTCCTTGGCGTTCCCCGGGGTGCATGCGTCGCCGAGGACGTGGTTGGTGATGCGGTCCACGTCGGCCTTGTCGCCTTTGATCACCGGGGAGTTCTCGTAGTACTTGGTCGGGCCCAGGCCCAGCCGGTTCTTCGAGTAGCTGTCCTGCTTGACGTCGGTGAACTTCTCGATGATGTTCACGTCGCGCAGCAACCGGATCGCCGCGGCCAGCGCCGCGTCGGCGGCCTGCACATCGGTCATGCCGTAGGTGTCCACACCCATCGCCGCCGCGATGTCGGCGAACCGCTTGTAGGCCACCGGCATGTTGAACGCCCACACCCTGGGCAGGGCGATCGCATTGTTGAGCCCGTGGTGGGTGTCGTAGAACGCGCTGACCGCGTGCGAGATCGAGTGGATGATCCCCAGCCCGCCGGAGTTGAACGCCTGCGCGGCGATGTACTGCGCGTACATCATTCCTTCGCGGCCCTTGAGATCGGTTCCGTTCCAGGTGGCTTCGCGCAGGTTCTCGGCGGTCAGCTTGATCGCGCGGATCGCGTTGCCCAGCGACGGTTCGAAGTTCAGCCGTGAGACGTAGGGCTCCGAGGCGTGCGCGAGCACATCGAATCCGCACTGAGCGGTGTAGTCCATCGGGCACTCGTAGTACAGCACCGGGTCGTCGATGGCCAGGGTGGCCACCGACGCGTCGTCGAACGCGACGTACTTGTGCGGATTGTCCGGGTCGGTGGTGGTGTCGGTGATGACGTAGGCCCAGGACGTCTCCGATCCGGTGCCCGCGGTGGTCGAGATCGCGATGTGCGGGGGGTTCTTCGGGTTCTCGCTCTTGTTGAAGCCCTCGAAGTCGTTGACGTTTCGGCCGTCGTGCGCGATCGAGATCCGGGCGCCCTTACACGCGTCGTGGGTGGACCCGCCGCCGATGGAGACGAAGCTGTCGCATTCGTTGTCCTGGTAGAGCTTCACCGCGTCCATGACGTTGTAGTCCTTGGGATTGGACTCGACCTGGTCGTAGACGACGACCTCGAGGCCGTGCCACTTCAGCGACTCCGCCATGTTGTGCACGATGTCGGTGCCGCGCAGACCCGACGACATCAGCAGGACGCGCTTGAAGCCCATCTTGAGCGCTTCCGGTCCGACCATCTCGTGGGCTCCAGGGCCCATCATGGCGCGGGGGAACGGGTGAAACTCCTTGATGGGGAAGGGCTTGAGGAGGTCTTCGACCTTCATGGCTGGTCCTCTCTGGCGATGCAGCACGTGTCGGCCACCAAAGTAGGCACGCAACTGTGAGCCACGGAACAGCTCGAGAGCAAGACCGAATCCTCGGACAGTCCAAGTGCGAACGACCGGGCAGTGCCCGGCCTACCCGGTCGGAGAGGTTCCGGCGCGCTTCGGTTTCCGGACGGTGTCGCGTGCGTCGCCCGGGTCCTCGTCGGACTCGTCGTCGTCGAGCATCGTCGCCTCGTCGAACGGACGGTCACCGTCGAGCACCTGGTTGAGTCGCTCGCTGTCCACCGTTGCGGTCCACGATCCGACGAGCAGGGTGGCCACGGCGTTGCCGGAGAAGTTGGTGAGCGCGCGCGCCTCGGACATGAAGCGGTCGATGCCGACGATGATGCCGACGCCGTCGAGCAGTTCGGGCCGGTGGCTCTGCAGCCCGGCGGCCAGGGTGGCCAGGCCGGCGCCGCTGACGCCCGCCGCGCCCTTGGACGCGATGATCATGAACGCCAGCAGGCCCACCTGTTCGGGAATCGACAGCGGGTCGCCGAGCGCGTCGGCGATGAACAGCGAGGCCATCGTCAAGTAGATCGCGGTGCCGTCGAGGTTGAACGAGTACCCCGTCGGCACCACGATGCCGACGGTAGCGGGCTTCACCCCGGCGTGCTCCATCTTGGCGATCAGCCGCGGCAGCGCCGATTCCGACGACGACGTCGCGACGATCAGCAGGTATTCCCGGGCCAGGTAGCGGACCAGCTTGAAGATCGAGACCCGGGCCACCGTCCACAGCAGCGCGCCGAGCACCCCGAAGATGAAGATCACACAGGTGAGGTAGAACGCCGCCATGAGCACGCCGAGTTGGATCACGGCGTCGAAGCCGGTGTCGCCCACGACTTCGGCGATAGCGCCGAACGCGCCGATCGGCGCCAGCCACAGCACCCCGATCAGAATCCGGAACACCAGCTTCTGCAGTGCCTCGACCCCGCGCAGCAGGCCCTCCCCGGCCGCGCCCATGCCCTGGATGGCGAACCCGACGAGCAGCGCGACGAACAGCGCCTGCAGCACGTTGCCCTCGGTGACGGCGGAGAACAGCGTGGACGGGATGATGTCGGAAATGAAGTCCATTGTGCCGCCGGATGATTCGGCCTCACCGGCGAGTTCTGCGCCCTTACCGGGATCGTGGGGTACGTTGAGTCCGGTGCCGGGGCTGATCAGGTTGCCGACCACCAACCCGATGGCCAGCGCGACCGTCGACATGATCAGGAAGTAGGTGATCGCCAGGCCGCCGACCTTGCCCACCGAGGCGGCGGCCCGGACCTTGCCGATACCGATCACGACAGTGCAGAAGATGACCGGGACGATCATCATCTTGATCAGCTTGACGAACAGTTCGCCGAGCACGCCCAGCGAGGCCGCCGTCTCGGGGGCGAGCAGCCCGACGACGATGCCGGCGACGACCGCGACGATCACCAGGATGTAGAGCCAGTGGGTGCGGTCGCGCTTGGCCTTCTTCGGCGTTTTCCCGGATCCCGGTTCGTCGGCCCTGGTGGCAGTCATGGTCGTGATCCCCTCCGCGCGTGGTGAGGCTGGGATAACCAGATGCGCGGCGGATCACACACGCCCTTGACCACCGGGTGCGCCGGTGCTTGAATCCGAACAACGTTCGAAACAGAACAGTGTTCGAAAGGCGCATGGTGGCACGGACCCGCAGAACTGGCGCGTCGCTGCCCTACGGCGCGCTCGACCGCGACCACCTGGTCAAGCACCTGCTCGAGCTGGCGCGCCGGGTCGGGGTCGAGAACGTCACGATGCGCGCGCTGGCCGCCGAGGCGGGCACCTCTGCGTCGTCGGTGTACTACCACGTCAAGGACAAGGCCGCGCTGCTCGATCTGCTCGCCGAATCGGTGATCGAGAGCATCGCCGTTCCTGTCGACGGCGACTGGGAGCAGCGCACCCGGATGCTCTACACCAACGCGTGGAAGGTCATGATCGACATCCCGGGGGTGGCCGCCATGCTGCAGCAGCGTCCGCTGACCGGGGCCGCCGACGCGATGGACCGCACCGTGCGCCAGATCATGGCCGAATCCGGTTGGCCCGCAGACGAGGTCGCAGCCGCCCACGTGGTGCTCTACATCCACCTGCTCGGATCGGTGCAGCTGGAGCATCACCTGCGCCACCGCGGGTTGGGGGTCACCCCCGCCGACGGTGCGGAGTCGGTGTTCCAGCACGGGCTGCAGGTCATCCTCGCCGGGCTGCGCAGCCGTCACACCGAGACATCCCGCGCCGCACCATGACCGAGGAGAGCTGATGCCGCAGACGTCCCACCCGCTGCATTCACCGGCGTTCTACGCGGGTGACCCGTTCCCCGCCTACCGCGAGCTGCGCGCCACCGACCCGGTGTGCTGGAACGACGAACACCAATTCTGGGCCCTGCTCAAATACGAGGACATCCGTTACGTCTCGACGAATCCGGCGCTGTTCTCGTCGGCCCGAGGCATCACCGTCCCTGACCCGGCGATCGAGAATCCGGTGCTGGACGGCAGCCTGATCTTCACCGATCCGCCGCGGCACCGCCAGCTGCGCAAGCTGATCAACTCGGGCTTCACCCGCCGCCAGGTGGCGATCCTGGAACCCAAGCTGCGCAGGTTCGCCCGACACGCGCTCGACGCGATCGACCCGTCGGGCACCGAGTTCGCCGAACAGGTGGCCGCACCGCTGCCGACCCGGATGATCGCCGAACTGCTCGGCGCTCCCGACGAGGACTGGGAGCAGTTCCGCACCTGGTCGGACGCGACGGTCGGCATGGACGACCCGGACGTCGAGCTGGACACCTTCGCCGCGCTGGGCGAGCTGTACCAGTATTTCGAAGTGCAGATCGCGCGCCGCCGCGACGGCTCCCTGCGCGACTCCGACGACCTGCTGTCGGTGCTGGTGGCCGCCGAGGTCGACGGGGTGCGGCTCACCGATCAGGACCTCCTGCAGTTCTGCCTGCTGCTTTTGGTGGCGGGCAACGAGACCACCCGCAACCTGATCGCGCTCGGCACGCTGGCGCTCATCGAGCACCCCGACCAGTTCCAGCTGCTGCGGGATCGGCGCGAGCTGGTGCCGACGGCGGTCGAAGAGCTGCTGCGTTACACCTCGCCGGTGGCGAACATGACGCGGTGCGCCACCCGTGACGTCGAGATCCGGGGGCGCCTGATCCGCGAGGGTCAGTACGTGACCATGCTGTACGGGTCGGCGAATCGTGACGAAGACGTGTTCGGGCCCACCGCAGAGCAGCTCGACATCACCCGAAACCCGAACCCGCACCTGGCTTTCGGCTGCGGCGAACACTCCTGCCTGGGCGCGCAGCTGGCGCGCCTGGAGGCCCGCGTGCTGTTCGACGAACTGCTGGACCGGTTCGACCACATCGAACTGGACGGCGCGGTACTGCGGATGCAGGCCACCATGGTGCCGGGAGTGCGACAGATGCCGGTGCGGTTGCGTACTTCCGCGGCCGAGCCGGACACCGTCAGCGTGTGACCGCGGTGAGCGCCTTGGCCACGGCGTCCAGGTCGGCGTCGGTGACGTCGACGTGCGGCGAGATCCGCAGCGCCGGGTGGCGCATCTCGCGAGGCGCACGTTCGGTGCCCAGATAAGTCGTCACGATCTGGTGCTCGGCGATCAGCTGGGCACGCACCGTCATCGGGTCGGCGCCGTCGGTCGCCTCCAAGGTGGTGATCGCACTGGGCTCATCGACATGCTCGACGACCCGCCAGCCCGGCACGTCGGCCAATGCCGCGCGGGTGAGCGCGCCGACCTCCCGCAGCCGGGCCTGCACCGCAGCGGGACCGGCCGCGACGTGCTCGCCCACCGCAACCGAAAAGCTCACGTGCAGGCCGACGTTCGTCTCGGCACGCTCCAGCCTGGTCACCGTGTCCTCCGACAGCAGGCCCGGACGGGTGGCCAGCACGCCGACCCCGCGGGGACCGGCCGTCCACTTCCGCGACGACGAATACACCGCGTCGGCACCGATCCCGGTGAGGTCGAGGTGCGCGAAACCCTGAGCCGCATCGACAATCAGCGGGATGCCGTGCCCCCGGCATGCCAGCGCCATGTCGTGCACCGGTTGCACGATGCCGCGGTGACTGCCCAGCACGGTGAAGTGCACCAGTGCCGGCAGGTGCGACGACAACGCGGCTCCGACCGCGTTGACATCGAGCCGGCCGAACTCGTCGACCGGAAGCACCTCGACACGGAACCCGTTGCGCGCCATGATCGCCAGGTTCGGACCGAACTCACCGGGCAGGCAGGCCAGCGTGCGTTCCCCCGGCCAGTCCCTGAGCAGGACATCGAGCGCGTGGTGGGACCCGGTGGTGAAATGGACTGCGGCGTCGGCCATCCCGGTCAGTGCCCGCACCGCCGTGCGGCTGGCGTCCAGTACCGGCGCGGCCGCCTCGGCGGCGACGTACCCGCCGACCTCGGCCTCGTGGCGGGCATGCTGGGCCGCAGCGTCGATGGCGGCCGTGCTCTGGCGGGAACAGGCCGCGCTGTCGACGTGGACACCCGCCATCGGCGGCCGTGCCGCGCGCCAGGTGTCGGCGAGACTCACTTGACCGCCAGCGACAGGCCGAAGTCCCCGGCCTCGTCGGTCCACCACCGGGTCCGGCGCAGGCCGGCGGCGGCGAGTTCCCGCTCGACGCCGGACGGCCGGAACTTGCACGACACCTCGGTCAGCATCTGCTCACCGGCCGCGAACTCGACGTCCAGATCCAGCATCGGAATGCGCACGCTCTGTGGGCGCGTCGACCGCAGCCACATCTCGATGCGTTCCTCCTGTCCATTCCAGAGCGCGACGTGTTCGAACGCGTCGAGGTCGAAGTCGGCGCCCAGCTCGCGGTTCACCACAGCGAGCACATTGCGGTTGAAACGTGCTGTCACGCCGGCACTGTCGTCGTAGGCACGCACCAACCGGCCGGTGTCCTTGACCAGGTCGGTGCCCAGCAGCAGCGTGTCGCCGGGCCGCATGAACGCGGCCACCGCGGTCAGGAACGCCGCGCGCGGTTCCGGGGTGAGGTTGCCGATCGTCGAACCCAGGAACGCCACCAGGCGCCGGCCCACCGCCGGGATCTCACCCAGGTGCTCCTCGAAGTCGCCGCACACGGCGTCGACCTCGACGCCGGGATATTCGCGCTGGATCGCCGCGCCCGCCTCCTGAAGCACGGAGGCGTCCACGTCGAACGGGATGAAGCGGTGCAGCGCCCCGCGGTCGCGCAGCGCGTCGAGCAGGGTGCGCGTCTTCTCCGACGTTCCGCTGCCGAGCTCCACCAGGGTGTCCGCCCCGGAGACCTCGGCGATCTCGGCGGCGCGGGCCCGCAGGATCTGTGCCTCCGCGCGGGTCGGGTAGTACTCCGGCAGCCGGGTGATCTGATCGAACAGGTCGCTGCCCACGGCGTCGTAAAACCATTTCGGCGGAAGCGTTTTCGGGTACCGGGTCAGGCCGTGCCGCACGTCGCGGCGCAACGCCTCCTCGGCGGCGTCGGCGGCGAGATGGTTGGTCAGTGACAAGGACGGAGGCGACATCACGATCCTTTCAGCGGGGTCAGGTGCACGTGTGTGCCTTCGACTTCGACGAGGTGACGATCCGGAACCTCCTGCCAGGCCGGGTTGTCGTCGTAGGGTTCGCTGGCGAGCACCACGCCGTCGTCGCGGCGCAGGACCGACAACGTGTCACCCCAGGTGGTGGCCAGCAGCCGGGAACCGTTGCCGGCCAGGATGTTCAGGCGTGCGTTCGGGTCGTGGGCGGCCACCTCTGCCACGGTGTCGCCGAGTGCGTCCATGCCGCGGTCGAAGATCAGTGCCGCGAGCAGCGCGCTGTCGTTGACCGACTCGGCGTGCGGCGAGGCCGGCAGCACCGACCGGTCGACGAGCCCGTTGTGGGACAGCAGCCAGGCGCCGTCGGTGAACGGCGCCGACGCCGAGGCCTCGATGGGCATGCCCACGCTGGCGGACCGCACGGCGGCGACTACGCAGCCGCTGCGCAGCGCCGGGGCCACGGACGCGAACGACGTGTCACCCCACAGCGGTGCGGCGCTGCGCCAGCGTCGTGCCACCGGGCCGTCGAAGAAGCCCACGCCCCATCCGTCGGCGTTCATCAACCCGTGCTTCTGTCGGCGCGGCGAATACGACTGCACCAGTAGTCCCGAGGGTGGCTCGAGCACCAATGACGCGATCGAGACGGGATCACCGAGCCAGCCCAGGTGCCTACACATCCCACACCAGCCGCACGCCGGAGAAGATCTGCCTGCGGATCGGGTGATCCCAGTTACGGAAACTGGGGCGCAGGATGTTCGGCGCCACCGCCCACGACCCACCGCGCAGCACCCGGTACTCGCCGGACGCGGTGCCGTCGAAGAACGGCTGCGAATACTGCTCGTAGATCATCGGCGTGAAGCCGGGCCACGGCCGCAGCGACGACGTCGTCCACTCCCACACGTCGCCGAGCATCTGCTCGGCTCCGTAGGCCGACGCGCCGTGCGGGTAGGCGCCGACGGGCGCCGGGCGCAGCGCTGCACCGCCGAGGTTGGCGATGTCGGTGGTGGGTTCGGTTGTCCCCCAGGGATATCGCCGCTTGGTCCCGCTCACCGGGTCCCAGGCGCAGGCTTTCTCCCACTCGATCTCGGTGGGCAGTCGGGCGCCGGCCCACGCCGCGTACGCCTCGGCCTCGTAGTAGGTGACGTGCTGGACGGGCTCATCCCCCGGGATGTCCTCGACGTGCCCGAAGCGGGTGCGGGTACCCGCCAGGGTTCCGGCGTTCCAGAACAGCGGGGCGGTCAGGCCGGCCTGCCGGCAGTGCGCCCAGCCCGCGTCCGACCACCACCGCGGCTGCTGATAGCCGCCGTCGTCGACGAACTGCTGCCACTCGGCGTTGGTGACCGGCACGCGGCCGATGCGGAAGGCGGGCACGTCGACGATGTGTGCGGGCCGCTCGTTGTCCAGCGAGAAGGGTTCGGTCAGTGCGTCGACGCCCAGCACGAACTCACCGGCCGGAACCAGGACCGAGCTCCCGGCCACCCCGGCCCGGCCGGCCGGCAGCTCGGCTCCCCGATCGAGGATCGGCGCACCGGACCGCAGGCTCAGGGCCTGCAGCATGGTCTCGTCGTGCTGATTCTCGTGGCTGACCACCAATCCGAACGTGAAGGCGTCGGGGTGGTCCTCGGGCAGCGCGTCCAGCGCGTCGAGCACCTTGCCGCGCACCGTCGCGCAGTAGCTTCGTGCGTCGGTCGGCGGCAGCAGCGGCAGGTCGACGCGGCTGGCGCGGGAGTGCACAAAGGCGTCGTAGAGATCGTTGACCTGCGGGGAAAGCAGCCCGGGTCGGTTCGGGTCACCGCCGCGCAGCAGCCACAGCTCCTCTTGCTGGCCGATGTGGGCGAGGTCCCAGACCAGCGGGCTCATCAGCGGGTCGTACTGGCGCCGCAATTCGGCATCGTCGAAGTCGACCAGCCGCAGCGTGCGGTCCCTGGCCCTGGTCAGTTCGCCGGCGAGTACCTCGCGTGTCGTCACAACTCCCCTTGTGCCAGTGCGGTGACCGCGGGCGCGATCCCGTACGCCACCACACGGTCGGCGAAATCGTCGGCCGGGCAGCGACCCTGTTCCACCGAACGTACGAGCATCGCCATCGATTCCTCGAGTCGGGTGGGTGCGCGTTCGGCCGCGGCCTGCACGCACCGCACGGCGGCGCGTCGCAGCCGGCGGTCTTGCAGTCCGAGTTGGGCGGCACGGTCCCATGCGGTGGCCACCGGCTCGGTGGCCTCGGCGGCGATGTCGGCCGCCGCCGGATCGTCCAGCAGCGTGGTCAGCGTGAACACCACGGCGGGCCACACCGGATCCGGGACGCTGTCGAGGTAGCGCACCTCCAGAAAGCCACGGGGCCGCACCGGCGGAAACAGCGTGGTGAGGTGATAGTCGAGGTCGGCGGCGGTCGGCCTGCGGTTCCCGAGCAGCACCCGCCCGTCGGCCCAGTCGGCGAACGGCACCCAGTCGGTGACCGGCACCGGATCCGGGTTGTGCACCAGCATCACCGGCGCGCGCAGCGCGTAGCGCGCCCAGTCGCTGGCAGGGTCGGCACCGCTGGCCCCGAGGATCGGCCCGCACCGGGCGGAATCCAGGCGGCTCCAGACCAGTTGCCGAGTGGACTGCCAACCGGTGAAGTCGTGGCCGAGGATCGGCGAGTTCGCGGTGACCGCGATCATCGTGGGCCCGAGCGCGTGCGCCAGCCGCACCCGGTCGGCCCAGCCCGGCTGCGGGCCCGCCTCGACGTTCACCTGCACCGAGGCGGTCGAGGTCATCATCGCCGCTCCGGCGGCCGGGGTGCCGCTGGCCCGGAAGAACGTCTCCATCGCCGCGTACCGGGCGCCGGGGTTGACCCGCACGGCAGGCCGCAGCGGGTCCGCGCCCAGCAGCGCCAGCCCGAGCCCGTTCCGGCCGAACGCGTCCCGAAGCACCGCCCGGTCCGCGGCCATCGCCGCCACCGCGGCGGCCACGCCGCCGGCGGGGGGACCCGACAACTCCACCGCCCCGCCGGGTTCGACAGTGACCAGGCTGCCGCCCGGCAGTGGGGGCAGCGCGGCGATGATCGCCGTGAGTTCATCCCAGCCGGGCCTGCGTCGGAGATCGGCCAGGTCGTAGCAGTGGGCCTCGATCTCCAGGCCCACCGGCCCCACCGGACTGTCCGTCAGGCACCGGTCGACGATGCGGTGTGCCGCCATTTCCGCGCTGGTCAGTGAATCCACGCGTGCTCCGGCGACCTCGCCGGACGCCATGGTGCTTGCCATCAGCCACCCCCTCCGGGTGTGGAACGGTCGCTGCCCTCTCCTATCTTCCAGAGCGGACCGACAAAGTCCCGCGATTTCACCGGTGACGCCTGGATGACATCTGCGCGACTTATTGCCCCAGTGTGTTCTGCATCGCGCCGGCCAGCACGTTGACCGCCGGGCCGCCGTTGCCCGATTGGCACACCTTTGCTTGCAGCAGCACGTTCTCCCGCAGCCGGGTGGTGACGAAGCACCGGCGGTCGGTGCCGGCCTCCTGCTTGACCCAGTTCGCGTCGGTGGCGGTGGTCGGGCCGCCGGTGAACGTCCACACCTGGGTGGTGACGTTGTCCAGGTGCATCGCCGTGGTCTGGCCGTCGCAGCCGACCGTGCGGTCCACGAGCCGGTAGAACGCGCGGTCGGCGGCCTCGGCGGTCGCGAAGACCCCGACCGCCTGCTTGACGAAATGTGCCATGTCGGTGGGCGACTCGTGGGTGGTGGCGCCGTTGAACGCCGCGAGGTCGGGGTCGTTGTACACCTCGGGCAGTCCGATGTCAGCCCAGTTGTTGCAGACCGGGTTGTCCACCCAGAACGCCTGGAAGGGGCGGGTGAACACGGACTCGAACCGCAGGCGGGCGCCGACGATGTTGCCGACCGCGCCCTTGCCCATCACCGCGTAGTTCACGACGCCGGGATCCGACGGACGCGCCTGTGCGGGGGCTGCCGACGCCACCGACATCGCCATGACGGCCGCGGCGACCGCCGCGGCCGACACGTCAGTCCTTCCGATGCTCATTCACCCGATCATGCCAGCCGGCCCTCGCCGGCATGCCCGTCGAGGAATATGCCGAACGGATCCTCGTAGCGGCGCCAGTCCTGTGGCTGCTGCATCTCGTCGTCCGTGAGCAGCGCTGCGCCGAGCGCGTCGCGGATCTCGGCGGGCTGCGCTCCGCACACCAGCACGGTCATCGAGGTATGCCGATCCCCGTGCCGGTAGTCCCAGATCAGGTCCGCCATCGCGCGTCGCTCCGGGGCCACATAGGCGACCTCACGAGAAGTCATGGCCGCCAGCCACTTTCCCGCCGGTGTGACACGCAGTCCGCCGCCGGCCGACTCCAGCCACACCACCTGCTCGGGTCGCGTGGCCAGCCACAGCCGCCCCTTGGTGCGGACCACCCCTTCAAGGAGGAGATCGACCGGCGTATGGAGCCGGGCAGGATGGAAGGGACGCCGGGACTGGAACTCCATGAGGCCGACGCCGCCTGCCGGAGCGAGCGGGGGCTGACCCGACAGCAGCGACCCGTGAGGATCGTCGATACGGCCGCGTCGTGCCTGCGGCTCCAGGTGCGCCAGCGCCTGGTTCAGCCGCTCGGTGCCGACAGTGACGCGGGCTGCCGGGGTCAGCCGCCGGACGACGGCGAGGGTCTCCGGTTCGGGCCGGTTCAGGACGACCACGTCGGAGAACTCGACCTGTCCGACGACCACCTGGGCCACGGTGCGGCCGTCGTCGAGTTCGGCGTCGCCGAGGGCTTGCGGGAGCCAGGTCGCGGTGTCCACCGTGGTCACGACGGCCGCCACCGTCACGTCCCGCGCCGCCCGGGAGTGGCCGAGGACGAAGCACACCGGTTCCGGCTCCATCCACGGCGCCAGACGCACGGCGATTCGGTCCACGCCAGGTGTGCGGTGCAACCGGGTGAGGTGCGCGATCAGATCTTCACGCACGGTGCAGTGCACGCAGCACCTGGTGAGCTCGAGCACCGCGTCCTCGACGACAGTCACCCCGTCGGAGACGACGGTGGTGCTGCGGTGCACCACGTGCCCGTCGAACCGGTGCTCCACCCACGCCGTTCCGGCGTCACCCAGGAGCACATCGGCGACCCCGTCGGTGTCGCTCTGTCCCGTCACGACGACGACCGGCGTGCGCATCCGCATCTGACCTCCTCTAATGGGAATGATTTTCAATAAGCTCTCGATCACGGTACAGTCTGGGCACGAGCTTGTCGAAAATGATTTCCATTAAGAAGGGAGTGTCGTGTCCGCCCATTGCCAGGTCACCGGCCGAGCGCCGGGGTTCGGCAACGCGGTGTCGCATTCGCACCGCCGCACCCGCCGTCGCTGGAACCCCAACATCCAAACCAAGACCTACTTCCTGCCGTCCGAGGGGCGTCGGGTCACACTGCGCGTCAGCGCCAAGGGCATCAAGGTGATCGACCGCAACGGCATCGAATCGGTGGTGGCGCGCCTGCGCCGCGAAGGGCAGAAAATCTGATGGCACGCAACGATATTCGCCCTCTGGTCAAATTGCGCTCCACAGCGGGCACCGGGTACACCTACATCACCCGCAAGAACCGCCGCAACGACCCCGACCGGATCACCTTGCGCAAGTACGACCCCGTGGCGCGTCGGCACGTCGACTTCCGCGAGGAGCGCTGATGGCCAAGAAATCCAAGATCGTTGCGAACGAGCGGCGCCGCGAGCTGGTGGCACGCCACGCCGGGCGCCGAGCCGAGCTGAAGGCGATCATCAAATGCCCCAGCACGTCACCGGAGGCCCGGCGCGCCGCGCAGTCCGAATTGAACCGTCAACCCCGCGACGCCAGCCCGGTACGAGTCCGTAACCGCGACTCGATCGACGGCCGGCCCCGCGGGCATCTGCGCAAGTTCGGGCTGTCCCGCGTGCGGGTGAGAGAGCTCGCGCACGACGGCCAACTACCCGGTGTCCGGAAGTCGAGCTGGTGACGGCGAAGCGGCGAGCGGCCGCGCCCGTGAAGAAGCGGCGAAACCTGTTGACGAGCCTGGGAATCGAGCACGTCGACTACAAGGACACGGCGACACTGCGGCAGTTCGTCTCCGAGCGCGGCAAGATACGGTCACGGGCGGTGGCCGGCCTGACAGTGCAGCAGCAGCGCCAGGTCACCACCGCGGTCAAGAACGCCCGCGAGATGGCGCTCCTGCCGTACCCGGGTCAGAATCCCGCAGGTCGCTAGCACGCGGCAGTGGTCAGCCGCCGCGCACACCCTCCTCGACCTTCTTGCCCAGATCGGGGTCGACGTTGCGCCAATATTCGAACACGCGTGACAGTACCGGCTCTTTCACGCCGTCGGACACGTGGCCGATAATGTTGTGCGCCAGGCGTTCCCGCGCTGCATCGTCGAGGACGTCGCGAACCAGGGTGCCGGCCTGACCCCAGTCGGAGTCCTCGGCGCGCAGGGCATACGCCGAGCGCACCATGTCCCCGTCGGAGGCCCAGTGCACTTCCGAGGCCCTCCGCGGGTCGGCCTCGGGGCCGCCCATCGAGTTCGGCGCGTACACCGGGTCGGTCGCGTTGCGGATCCGCATCGCACCGTCCTTGCTGTAGGCGCGGACCTCGGTGTGCGGTTCGTTGACCGGGATCTGCTTGTAGTTCACACCCAGCCGGGCACGGTGGGCATCCGAGTAGGAGAAGCCGCGCGCCAGCAGCATCTTGTCGGGACTCAGTCCGGTGCCCGGCACGATGTTGTTCGGCTCGAACGCCGCCTGCTCCATCTGGGTGTGGTAGTCCACGACATTGCGGTTCAACGTCATCTTTCCGACCTCGTGCAGCGGGTAGTCACCGTGCGGCCACACCTTGGTCAGATCGAAGGGGTTGAAGCGATAGGTCTTGGCATCCTCGAACGGCATGATCTGCACGTGCAGCGTCCAGCTCGGGAAGTTGCCGTCCTCGATCGCGGTGTACAGGTCGCGCTGGTGGTAGTCCGCGTCCTCTCCGGCCAGCCGGTCCGCGTCCTCCTGGGTGAGGAAGTCGATGCCCTGGTCGGTCTTGAAGTGGTACTTCACCCAGAACAGCTCCCCGGAGTCGTTGAGCCAGCTGTAGGTGTGGCTGGAGTAGCCGTTCATGTGCCGCCACGTCTTCGGGATGCCGCGGTCGCCCATCAGCCAGGTCACCTGGTGCGCGGACTCCGGCGAGAGCGTCCAGAAGTCCCACTGCATGTGGTGGTCGCGCAGGTTGTTGGCGGCCAGCCGCTTCTGGCTGCGGATGAAGTTCTGAAACTTCATCGGGTCACGCACGAAGAACACCGGGGTGTTGTTGCCGACCATGTCGAAGTTGCCGTCAGAGGTGTAGAACTTCAGCGCGAACCCGCGCGGGTCACGCCAGGTGTCCGGGCTGCCGCGCTCCCCCGCCACGGTCGAGAAGCGGGCGAGCATCTCGGTTTTCGTACCGGGCTGCAGAAACGCCGCCTTGGTGTACGCGGACACGTCGTGGGTGACCTCGAACTGTCCGAACGCGCCGCCACCCTTGGCATGCGGCTGCCGTTCCGGGATGCGTTCCCGGTTGAAATTGGCCATCTGCTCGATCAGGTAGTGGTCCTGAAGCACGATGGGGCCGTCCGGACCGACGGTCAGCGAATGTTCGAGGCTGGGAATCGGGGCACCGGAGTCGGTGGTGGCGAACTTGTCAGTCATGTCGTCTCCTCGGGAGTGGCGGCATCGGGCTGAGCCGTCCTCGGTGGCCCGGGTACCCAAATGCCGCTCAAAACATCCCGAGAGAAACGATCAGGGTCGCGGTGGCGCGGCCGTCGTCGGAGCCCCCGGCCCGCCGGGCTGACGGGGCACGTCGATCACCGGGCCGCCCGATCCGAACGGTCCGCCGTTCCCGGGCCCCCGGTCGAACCCGCCGTGCGGGCCCATCGGGAACATCGCCGGGCCGGGGCGGCCCACCATGTCGGATCCGCGGTGGTGATAGCGCGGCCCGCCGTCGAGGTTCTTGCCGACGAATACTCCGGAAAAGAAGATGACGGCCACGATGAACACCGCGCCGGCAGCGATGCCGACCCACAGCGCCGCCTTGGTGAGCCGGCCCGGCGGCGGCTGGCCCGGCGGCGGCTGGACATAGGCCGGCTGGGGTGGCACCGGCGGGACGGGCGGCTGCGCCCGAGGTGGAGTCGAGACCGGCCCGGTCACAGGTTCGGGCTCGCCCGGAGGTGGTGTCACTTCGTTCATGACGGTGATCATGCGCCGCCACCGTCAGCGCCGGTTAGGTGCCGGCTGTGAATCCGCTATGAGGACGGGTCGACCGAGCAGTCGGTGTCCATGTGCCTGCGCGGTGCGCGACAAACCCGGCGCACCGTCAGTCGGGCTTCATCGGGTTCACCGCGTACTGAATGACGCGGTAGGGCGAACCTCCGCGGGGTGTGGTGTTCCACTGGCTGACGAACACCCGAACCGTGTCCGGGGTGGACCTCGGCGAGATGTAGCCGCCGTAGGGCTGGGCGAGCCGATTGTCCTGCGGCGGCGGCAGATCCTCGACGCGTTCCGGCCATGGTGCGGCCACCACGACCGTCGTGACCGGCGCGGCGCCCAGCTGCGTCGGAGCGTTCGCCACCCGGATCTCCATGTTGCCGGTGGTAGCGTTAAAGTACGACAGCACCGTCTTGCCGTCGATCAGGCGCACGCTCATCTCGCCGACCCGGTCCCCCCACAGCGGCGCCGGCTCACCGCCCCACGCGGTGCCGGTCCATCCCTGCCAGGAGGCGCGATCGGTGAACGACTGCGGCGCGGCCCGGTACAGCACCACCGGTCCGGTGCGGTCGAAGTTGTTGGCCACGATGTACACCCAGCCGCGCGGCGACTCCTCGGTCGGGATCGGGTCGTAGTAGCCGCTGATCTGTGACTGCAGTCCGCCCGCGTACGCCGCGTCGCGTTCAGACCCGGGAATCGTCTTCCAGTTCCCCTGTCCGGCAATGGCTTTGACCAGACGCGAGGTCCGCGGGCGCAGCCCCTCGGTGGTGGTCACCATCATCCAGTTCTCGCGGTTGATCTCGATGACACCGGCGGGCAGCTGCGAGGCCCCAGGCGGCGTCGGGTCGGCCAGCAAGGGCACCGACACGCCGGTCACCCCGTCGTAGCGCACCCCGGCCGGATCGTCGAGCGACTCGCCGACCACATGCAGCGCGATCGGCGAGTACCAGCCCCCGAAGCCCACTCCCTGCCCGGCGAAGCTGTCGCCGCACACCTGCAGGATCCCGCTCGGGAACTCCATGAACTCACACAGGTCTGTCGCACCGATCCCGTAATCGGCTGTCGGAGTTCCCGTTCCCGCGGCCGGGCCGACACGCAGCACCTGGCCGGGCAGCAGCGGCGGAAGCTCAGCCGGCATGGCGTACGCCCCCGGCACCGCCGAAATCGCATTCCACGCGCAGATTGCGGCAAGAACGCCGCGTGGAATGCGATTTCGGCGCAATTCAGGATCGAGCCAGCAACTCAGCGATCTGAATGGTGTTAAGTGCAGCACCTTTTCGTAGGTTGTCCCCCGAGACGAACAGGGCCAGCCCGCGACCGTCCGGCACGCCTGGGTCCTGGCGGATCCGGCCGACCAGCGAGTCGTCGGCGCCGGCTGCGGCCAGCGGTGTCGGGACATCCACCAGCGTCACACCAGCAGCGGCGGCGAGAAGTTCCTCGGCACGCGCCACCGAAATCGGCTGGCTGAACTCGGCGTTGATCGACAGCGAGTGCCCGGTGAACACCGGAACCCGCACGCAGGTGCCGCTGACGGCCAGCTCCGGGATACCGAGGATCTTGCGGCTCTCGTTGCGCAGCTTCTGATCCTCGTCGGTCTCACCGGAGCCGTCGTCGACCAGCGAGCCGGCCAGCGGGACGACGTTGAACGCGATCGGCGCCACATACTTGTTCGGCGGCGGGAACTGCAGCGCCGACCCGTCGTGCACCAGCTGCTCGACACCGTCGATCACCGCGCGCGCCTGTCCGGCGAGTTCCTCGACACCGGCCAGCCCGCTACCGGACACCGCCTGGTAGCTCGACACGATCAAGCGGGTCAGACCTGCCTCGTCGTGCAGCGGCTTGAGCACCGGCATCGCGGCCATGGTGGTGCAGTTCGGGTTCGCGATGATGCCTTTGGGACGGTTCTTCGCGTCACGCTCGAAGTTCACCTCGGAGACGACGAGCGGGACGTCGGGGTCCTTGCGCCATGCCGACGAGTTGTCGATCACCACCGCGCCGGCGGCCGCGAACCGCGGCGCCTGCACCCGCGACATCGTGGCGCCGGCGGAGAACAGCGCGATGTCCAGACCCGACGGATCGGCCGTCTCGGAGTCCTCGACCTCGATTTCGCGGCCGCGGAACTCCAGCTTCTTGCCCGCCGACCGCGACGAGGCGAAGAAACGGACCTCGTCCGCCGGGAAGTCCCGCTCGGCCAGCAGGTTTCGCATCACCTGGCCTACCTGGCCGGTCGCGCCGACGACACCGATGTTGACCATTCTCAGCGCCCCGTCCCCGCGTACACGACCGCTTCCTCGTCACCGCCGAGACCGAACGCCTCGTGCAGCGCGGCGACGGCCCGGTCGAGCTCGGTGTCCTTGATCAGCACCGAGATCCGGATCTCGGAGGTGGAGATCAGGTCGATGTTGATGCCCGCGTTGGCCAGCGCCTCACAGAATGTCGCCGTCACACCGGGGTGCGACCGCATCCCGGCACCGATCAGCGACACCTTGCCGATGAGGTCGTCGTAGAGCACGCGGGTGAAGCCGATCTCGTCCTGCAGCGCGGTGAGCTTCTCCACCGCACCCGGCCCGCTCTCGCGCGAGCAGGTGAACGTGATGTCGGTCTTGCCGTCTTCGACCTTCGAGATGTTCTGCAGCACCATGTCGATGTTGACGTCGACTTCGGCCAGTGCGCGGAACACCCGGGCGGCGTAGCCCGGCACGTCGGGCAGCCCGACGACCGTCACCTTCGCCTCGCCGCGGTCATGTGCAACTCCGGTGAGGATGGCGTCTTCCATCGGGATGTCCTCCATCGATCCTTTGACGAGCGTGCCCGGCCTGTCGGTGTACGACGACCGGACGTGAATGGGCAGGTTGTACCGGCGCGCGTACTCGACGCAGCGCAGCATCAGCACCTTGGCTCCGGCGGCGGCCATCTCCAGCATTTCCTCGAACGACACGGTGTCGAGGCGCTTGGCGTTCGACACGATGCGCGGATCGGCGGTGAAGATGCCGTCGACGTCGGTGTAGATCTCGCACACGTCGGCGTTCAGCGCCGCGGCTACCGCCACCGCCGTGGTGTCCGACCCGCCGCGGCCCAGCGTGGTGACATCCTTGGTGTCCTGGCTGACGCCCTGGAAACCTGCGACCAGCACGATCTTGCCTTCGTCCAGCGCGGCGCGGAGCCGGCCCGGGTTGACGTCGATGATCTTGGCGTTGCCGTGGATGCCGGTGGTGATGACGCCCGCCTGCGATCCGGTGAACGAGCGCGCCTCCGCACCGAGCGACTCGATCGCCATCGCGACCAGCGCATTCGAGATGCGCTCACCCGCGGTGAGCAGCATGTCCAGCTCGCGCGCGGGCGGGGCCGGGGACACCTGCTTGGCCAGGTCGAGCAGCTCGTCGGTGGTGTCGCCCATCGCCGAGACGACCACCACGACGTCGTTGCCGGCCTTCTTGGTCTCGACGATGCGCTCGGCCACACGGCGGATCCGCTCGGCGTCGGACACCGAGGATCCGCCGTATTTCTGTACGACGAGCGCCACTGCTTGCACCTTCCGAAAGCTGGGGAGATCTCATAAAGGATAAGGGCTGCGCGCACCTGGTTTTCCCCGCCGGTAGCGTGCAGGGCGTGCCCGCCGCACCCAGCGACCGGTCGGCCGTCACCTCGGTGCCGATCCATCCCCCTATCGCCGAGCGCTGGAGCCCCCGCGCTTTCGACCCCACCGACCAGCTCACCCGTGACGAGCTGGCGGCATTGCTGGAGGCCGCGCGATGGGCTCCGACGTGGGGACGACGGCAACCGGTGCGGTTCGTGGTCGGGCTGCGTGCGGATACGACGTTCACCGCGATCGCCGCGCTGCTGAGGCGCGGAAACAGCTACGCCCGGGCCGCGAGCGCGCTGATCCTGCTCTGCGCCGACGACGGCGAGGACGACAAGACGCAGCGCTACGCCGCGGTGGACGCGGGCGCCGCTATGGCCAACATCACCATCGAGGCCGTCTCCCGGAGGCTGATCGCGCACCCGATGGCCGGGTTCGACGCGGCGGGAGCAGCCGAAGCCTTCGCGCTGCCGGACGGTCTGCGCCCGCTGGTGGTGATCGCAGTGGGCAGGCTCGGTGACTACGCCGACGCTGCGCCGGAGATCACGGAGCGGGACCGGCTGCCCCGGCACCGGCTCCCGCTGAGCGAAATCGTCCTCAACTGGACTCCTTAAGGCCGCAGGTTTACCGCGTTGCAACACGGCATGACCGTCCACGTAACAGAAACGTCGGTAACTGACGTTGAACGGCTCCGCTCGGAGCCGCGGTTGCGAGGAGATCGGCCTTATGGATACAGGGACGACCGCGTTCATGCTCTGTTGCATCATCGGCCTCACGCTGATGATCCCCGGGCTCGCGTTGTTCTACGGCGGCATGGTGTCCGTCAAGAGCTCGACCAACATGATGATGATGACGTTCGGCGCCGCGGCGCTCGTCGGGGTGCTGTGGGTGCTGTTTGGATTCTCGATGACGTTCGGCACCAGCTACGGCGGGTTCGTCGGGAGCTTCACCGAGTTCGCCGGCATGAAGAACCTGATGGAGCCGATGACGACCGTCGACGGCCTGCCGGTGAGCTTGTTCTCGTTGTTCCAGGCGCTGTTCGCCGCGATCACCGTCGCGCTGATCTCCGGCGCGGTCGCCGACCGGATGAAGTTCGGCGCGTGGATGGGCTTCGCGACGTTGTGGGCCGTGCTGGTGTACTTTCCGGTCGCGCACTGGGTCTTCGCGTTCGACGGGGTGGTCACCGAGAACTCGGTCGGCGGCTGGATCGCCAACAAGCTCGGCGCCATCGACTTCGCCGGCGGCACCGCGGTGCACATCAACGCCGGCGCCGCGGCGCTGGCCGTGGCGATCGTGCTCGGCAAATCCAGGAACTGGGGGCAGCTGCGTAAACCACACAACGTTCCGCTGACCCTGCTCGGCGCCGGCCTGCTGTGGGCCGGCTGGTATGCGTTCAACGGCGGGTCGGCCCTGGCCGCGGGTAATTCGGCCGCGATCGTGATGGTGACGACGTTCGTCGCGACGTGCGCGGCGACGCTGGCGTGGATCGCCGTCGAGAAGTTCAGGGACGGACACGTCACCGGTGTCGGCGCGGCGTCCGGCGCGATCACCGGACTGGTCGCGATCACGCCCGCCTGCGGCGCGGTCACCCCGGTCGGCGCGATCGTCCTGGGCGCCATCGCCGGCGCGGTCTGCGTGTACGCGGTCGGCCTCAAAGAACGCTTCGGATACGACGATTCGCTCGACGTGGTCGGCGTGCACCTGGTCGGCGGGGTCATCGGCACGCTGCTCATCGGCCTGCTCGCCAGCGACAGCATGCCCAACGGCACCAACGGGCTGCTCTACGGCGGAGGCATCGATCAGCTGTGGAAGCAGGCGATCGCCGCAGGCGCGGTGATGGCGTATTCGTTCGCCGTCGCTTTCGCTATCGCGTTCGTCCTTAAAAAGACTGTCGGCATTCGGATTTCGCCCGAAGACGAAGAGACGGGCATCGACGCGGCGTTCCACCGGGAAGCGTCCTACGAGATCCAGCCGGCCTGAGCCGAGCAACCGGCCGGTGCGGGCCCCCGCGGTCCGCGCCGGCCGTTTCGCCGTGCGGGAGGTTTCCCACGGTGATACTTTGATTCATAACACGAGACAAGGAACGCACATGGCAGAAGATCTCGCCACCCTGGCCGAGCAACATGGAACGAAGTTCATCCTCGCGCTGTTCGTGGACCTGCGCGGAAAGCCCTGCGCCAAGCTGGTGCCCGTAGAGGCGGTCGACCTTCTCGCGACCGAAGGGGTGGGCTTCGCCGGCTACGCCGTCGGCGCGATGGGCCAGGAACCCAAGGATCCGGACCTGATGGCCCTCCCGGATCCGGCGTCGTTCACTCCGATCCCGTTCATCAAGGAGGGGCTGGCGATCGTGCACTGCGACCCCCACGTGAACGGCGAGCCATGGCCCTACGCGCCCCGCGTCATCCTGAAATCCGTCATCGAGCGCTGCTCGGACGCCGGTTTCGAGCCGTGGGTGGGCGCGGAGGTCGAGTACTTCCTGTTGTCCCGCAACGACGATGGCAGCATCTCGGTGGCCGACACCGCCGACACCGCCGCGCAGCCGTGCTACGACGCCCGCGGCGTCACCCGGATGTATGACCACCTGACCGCGGTGTCGACCGCGATGAACCAGCTGGGGTGGTCCAACTACGCCAACGACCACGAGGACGGCAACGGGCAGTTCGAGCAGAACTTCAAGTTCGCCGACGCGCTGACCACCGCCGACCGGGTGATCACGCTGCGCTACCTGTTGTCCATGATCGCCGCGGAGCGCGGCATGATCGCCACCTTCATGCCCAAGCCGTTCGGTGACAAGACCGGCAACGGGCTGCATTTGCACCTGTCGCTGACCAGCGGCGGCACCCCGGTCTTCCCGGCCGACCACGACCAGCGCGGCCTCGGCCTATCCGACACCGCCTACGGATTCATCGGCGGCATCCTCGAGCACGCCTGCGCGCTGCAGGCCGTGGTCGCACCGACGGTCAACTCCTACAAGCGAACCGGTGCCGTCGCGACGGCCTCGGGGGCGTCCTGGGCGCCGCGACTGCCCACCTACGGCGGCAACGACCGCACCCACTACATCCGGGTGCCCGACGCCGACCGGATCGAGATGCGCGGTGGGGACGGTTCGGCCAACCCGTACCTGGCCATCGCCGCCGCGCTCGGCGCCGGCCTCGACGGCATCAAACGCAGCACCGATCCCGGCGCCGTCGGTCAGGGCGTCAACACCCGGACCCTGCCACTCACTCTGCTGCACGCGGTGGAGGACTTCGAGTCCGACCCGGTCGTGACCGGGGTACTCGACGCGGCCGGCGAAGGCGTCGCGGCCTATTTCGCCAACGTCAAGCGTGAGGAGTTCTTCTCCTACCACAGCACGGTCGGTGCGTGGGAGCTGGACCACTATCTGACGGCCTTCTGAGCCGTATCCGTCTCGACACGAAAGGGATTGCGCTATGTGCGGGATCGTCGGGTTGCATCTGCGAACACCCGAGCTCTACCCCCGGCTCGGTGAGTTGCTCACCGGCATGCTCTGTGAGATGGGAGACCGCGGCAGCGATTCGGCCGGGGTCGCCGTCTACGGCGACCCGGCGTGGTCCCCGCCCGGTCGCGGGTGCGTCTCGGTGGCCGACCTGGGGACCGGCGGTGCGGAAGACGCCGACCAGGTCGCTGCCGCAGTGGCCGTGGCCCTCGGTGCCGAGGTGTCAGGGGTCGCCGTCGACGTCAGCTATGTGTTGTCGGCTGACGTCGACTCCGAGGTCCTGCTGACCGCGGTGCGGTCGGCCTACCCCGAGGCCCTCGTCGCCGGATTCGGTCCGGACGTCGCGGTGCTCAAGGGTGTCGGACATCCGCGCGCCCTGACCGACGGATGGGATCTCGCGACGGCGCAGGGCTGGCAGGGTGTCGGGCACACCCGGATGGCCACCGAATCGGCGGTGACGCCCGCGGGGTGCCACCCGTATGCGGTCGGCCCGGCGCAGTGCTTGGTGCACAACGGCTCGTTCGCCAACCACGCGACGATCCGCCGGGAGTTGCGTGCCTCCGGTGTCTGCTTCGACAGCGAGAACGACACCGAGGTCGGTGCCCGCTTCATCGCCAAACTGCTCGCACAAGGACGCGACGTCGAAGGCGCGCTGAAGGAACTCTGTGCGACGTTCGACGGCTTCTACACGCTGCTGGTGTCCAACCGGGACTCGTTCGCGGTGGTGCGCGACGCGATCGCGTGCAAGCCGGCGGTGATCGCCGAGACCGACGAGTGGGTGGCGATGGCAAGTGAATACCGGGCGCTGGCAGCGCTTCCCGGTGTCGACAAGGCTCGCATCTGGGAGCCCGAGCCCGAGGTGGTGTACGCGTGGAGCAGATAGGTACGACGCGCTTCGATCTGCGCACCACCACGCTGCGCGAGGTCAACACCGCGCTGCACGCACCGGATCTGGCCGGTGACTTCGTCATCGAGAACCCGGCCGGCGCCCACAATGTCGCGGTCGGGCTCGACGCACCCGTGACCGTCACGATCGACGGACACGTCGGCTACTACGCCGCGGGCATGAACCAGCACGCCGACGTGATCATCAACGGCAACGCCGGAACCGGTGTCGCCGAGAACATGATGAGCGGATCGGTGTGGGTCAAGGGCGACGCGTCGCAATCGGCCGGCGCCACGGCGCACGGCGGCCTGCTGGTCGTCGAGGGCAATGCGGCCGCGCGGTGCGGCATCTCGATGAAGGGCATCGACATCGTCGTCGGCGGCAGCGTCGGGCACATGAGCGCGTTCATGGCCCAGGCCGGGCGGCTGGTGGTCCGCGGCGACGCGGGCGAGGCGCTGGGCGATTCGATCTACGAGGCCCGCATCTATGTGCGCGGCGACGTCGCGTCACTCGGCGCCGACTGCGTGTCCAAGCCGATGCGTGAGGAGCATCATCAGGAGCTCGAAATATTGCTCAAAGCAGCAGGATTCGAGGGTGACGACACCCACACCTACACCCGGTACGGGTCCGCCCGATCCCTGTACCACTTCCATATCGACAATGCGAGTGCCTACTGATGAGCCACAGTCCTGACGACCGCGCGCGGCTCGGCCTGCGTGAATCGGCCACCTTCGACCGAGCCACCATCGCGGCCATCCAACGAGCCGCCGACACCGGCATCTACGACATCCGCGGCTGGGGCGCCAAGCGCCCGCTTCCTCACTTCGACGACCTGCTGTTCCTCGGCGCGTCGATGTCGCGGTACCCGCTGGAGGGTTACCGGGAACGCTGCTCCACCGATGTGGTGCTGGGCGACCGGTTCGCCAAACACCCTCTGCACCTGGATATCCCGGTCACCATCGCGGGCATGAGCTTCGGCGCGCTGTCGGGTCCGGCCAAGGAGGCCCTCGGTCGCGGCGCCAGCGAGGCCGGTACGTCCACCACCACCGGTGACGGCGGGATGACCCCGGAGGAACGTGGCCAGAGCAAGTACCTCGTGTACCAGTACCTGCCGTCGCGGTACGGGATGAACCCCGACGACCTGCGGAAGGCCGACGCCATCGAGATCGTGCTGGGCCAGGGTGCCAAACCGGGCGGCGGCGGGATGCTCCTCGGGCAGAAGATCTCCGAGCGCGTCGCCGGTATGCGCACGCTGCCTCAGAGCATCGACCAGCGTTCGGCGTGCCGTCATCCGGACTGGACCGGTCCCGACGACCTGACCATCAAGGTCAACGAGCTACGGGAGATCACCGACTGGGAGAAGCCGATCTATGTCAAGGTCGGCGCCACCCGCACGTACTACGACGTCAAGCTCGCGGTACACGCCGGTGCCGACGTGGTGGTGGTCGACGGTATGCAGGGTGGCACCGCCGCCACCCAGGAGGTGTTCATCGAGCACGTCGGGATCCCGACGCTGGCGGCGATCCCGCAGGCCGTGCAGGCGCTGCAGGAACTCGGGGTGCACCGCCGACCCGACGGTGTGCAGCTGATCGTCTCCGGCGGCATCCGCAACGGCGCGGACGTCGCCAAGGCGCTGGCGCTGGGCGCCGACGCCGTGGCGATCGGCACCGCGGCGCTGATCGCGCTGGGCGACAACCATCCGCGCTACGCCGCCGAGTACGAGAAGCTCGGCAGCGCAGCGGGTTTCTTCGACGACTTCCAGGACGGCAGGGACCCGGCGGGCATCAGCACCCAGGACCCCGAGCTCGCGGCCCGCTTCGATCCGATCGAGGGCGGGCGCCGGCTGGCCAACTATCTGCGGGTACTGACCATGGAGGCCCAGACCATCGCCCGGGCCTGCGGCAAGTCCCACGTGTGCCACCTTGAGCCCGACGATCTGGTCGCGGTCAGCATCGAGGCTGCGGCGATGGCCCGGATCCCGCTGGCCGGCACCGATTGGATTCCCGGTCGCAACGGAGGAGCCTGGTGAGCGAGACAGCCGACGTCGTCATCGTCGGTGGCGGCCTGGAGGGCACCGCGGCCGCGTGGGCGCTGAGCCGCCGCGGTGTCACCGATGTCGTTGTCGCCGAACGCAACACCGTCGCGTCCGGGATGACGGGCAAGTCCAGCGGCATCATCCGGTGCCACTACGGCGTGAGCTCGCTGGCCGCGATGGCCGCCGACGGGCTCGAGGTGTTCGAGAAAGCCGAGGAGATGTTCGGCAGCGACATCGGCTTCCGCCAGACCGGCTACGTGGTCGGGGTCGCGGACCAGAACGTGGAGTCGATGCGCAAAAGCCTTGCCGCGCAACGCGCCGTTGGGGTCGAGACCGAGGAGATCGACAAGGACGAGGTGGCGAAACTGTGGCCGTTCGCGGACCTGACGCCGTTTGCCGCGTTTGGCTGGGAGGCCCGCGGCGGCTACGGCGACGCCTATCAGACCGCGCAGGCGTTTTCGACGTCGGCGCGCGCGGCCGGGGTGCGGGTGCGACAGCACACCCCGGTGACCGAACTGCTCACCCAGGGTGAGCGGGTCACCGGTGTCCGGACCGCCGACGGCAGGCAGATCTCGGCGGGCGCCGTCGTCGTCGCCACCGGTGCGTGGACCCGGCCGTTCCTGGCGCCCTACGGCATCGACGTCCCGATCCGCGTGATCCGGGAGCAGATCGTGATGATCGACCCCGGCATCGAGGAAACGGCGGTCAGGCGGCTGCCCGTCTTCTCCGATCTGGTGTCACTGCAGTACGTGCGCCCGGAGGTCGGCGGGGAGATCCTGTTCGGCAACAGCGACCTGCCCGGCTATGACGCGATCGAGCCGGCAGACCCCGACGACCACCTCAACCGGGCTACCGACGACTTCGTCGACATCACCGTCGACAAGGTCGGCACGCGCTTTCCCGGCTTCCCCGACGCCGCGATCTCGGGTAGCTATGCCGGCTGCTACGACGTCACCCCGGACTGGAACCCGATCATCTCCACCGGGCCGCTCGATGGGCTCGTCATCGCGGCCGGGTTCAGCGGGCACGGCTTCAAGATCGCGCCTGCGGTCGGCCGGCTGGTCGCCGATCTCGTCGTCGACGGCCACAGCAGCGACTCCCGCATCCCCGCGTCGGACTTCCGGCTGTCCCGGTTCGCCGAGGGCGATCTGCTCAAGACCCCCTACCCGTACGTCGGCGCCGGGCAGATGCGCTAGACAGAGATCGTGGCCCTCCCCGAAGATCCGGCCGATCCCGGCCCGCTGCTGCGCAACACCTCCGGCACGGCCCGGGACCGCGATCCCGCCGCGCCGGTGGAGGAGCTGGAGATCGAGGCCGCGATCGGGCGCAACGTGCGCCTGCTGCGGCTGCAGCAGGGGCTGACCGTCGCCGAGACCGCGGCCCGGGTGGGCATCTCCAAGGCCATGATGAGCAAGATCGAGAACGCCCAGACCTCCTGCAGCCTGTCCACCCTCGCACTGCTCGCCAAAGGCTTCGACGTGCCGGTGACCAGCCTGTTCCGGGGCGCCGACGTGGAGCGGCCGGCCGCGTTCGTCAAGGCAGGCACCGGGGCGCGCATCGTGCGCGAGGGCACCCGCGAGGGCCACGAGTACCAGCTGCTCGGGTCGCTGCGCGGCGAGCACAAACGGCTGGAGTGCCTCGAGGTCACGCTGTCGGAGAAGAGCCAGACCTACCCGCTGTTCCAGCATCCCGGCACCGAGTTCATCTACATGCTCGAAGGTGTCATGGACTACAGCCACAGCCGCTCGGTGTACCGCCTGCACCCCGGGGACTCGCTGCAGATCGACGGCGAGGGTGCGCACGGCCCCGTCGACCTCGTCGAGGTGCCGATCCGCTTCCTGTCGGTGATCGCGTTCCCTGACGCGCAGGTGTGAGCCGCGCGGGTTTTGGCCCGCGGAGGTCGCGGAGTACAGTGGCTCGCGTGCAGCGGGTGCTCCTTCTCGGACGCCGCGACGGGGTCTGATCCAGACTGGCCTCCCGTCGCGGGTGTTTCGCGATGCGCCGGTCTGATGTCCCCCCTCAACCCGGAGCACCGAAAATGACTGAGAACTACAATCCGAGCGCCGACGCCTTCAGCTCGGTACGCACCATCAGCACCCCGTCGGGTGCGCCTCACCCCGGCCAGCCCGCCTGGAACACCCAGCGCGGCTCGCAGATGCCCGTCAGCCGCTACCGCAGCTTCGCCGACGAGGTCGAACCCATCCGGCTGCCCGACCGCACCTGGCCCGACAAGGTCATCGACACCGCACCGATGTGGGCGGCGGTGGACCTGCGCGACGGCAACCAGGCCCTGATCGACCCGATGAGCCCGCAGCGCAAGCGCCGCATGTTCGACCTGCTGGTGCGGATGGGTTACAAGGAGATCGAGGTCGGCTTCCCGTCGGCGAGCCAGACCGACTACGACTTCGTCCGCGAGATCATCGAGCAGGGCGCCATCCCCGATGACGTGACCATCCAGGTGCTGACGCAGTGCCGGCCCGAACTGATCGAACGCACCTTCCAGGCCTGCCAGGGCGCGCCCCGCGCGATCGTGCACTTCTACAACTCGACGTCGATCCTGCAGCGCCGCGTGGTGTTCCGCGCCGACCGCGACGCGGTGCGCAAGATCGCTACCGACGGCGCCCGGATGTGCGTCGAGGAGGCCAAGAAGTACCCCGACACGCTCTGGCGCTTCGAGTACTCCCCCGAGTCCTACACGGGCACCGAGCTGGAGTACGCGGTCGAGGTGTGCAACGCCGTCGCCGAGGTGATCGCACCCACTCCGGAGTCGCCGCTGATCGTGAACCTGCCCGCCACCGTCGAGATGGCCACGCCGAACGTGTACGCCGACTCGATCGAGTGGATGCACCGGCATCTGACGCCGCGTGACTCGATCATCCTGAGCCTGCATCCGCACAATGACCGCGGAACCGCGGTCGCTGCAGCCGAATTGGGCTATGCGGCCGGCGCCGACCGCATCGAGGGCTGCCTGTTCGGCAACGGTGAGCGCACCGGCAACGTGTGCCTGGTGACGCTGGGTATGAACCTGTTCTCCCGCGGCGTGGATCCGCAGATCGACTTCTCCAACATCGACGAGATCCGCCGCACCGTCGAGTACTGCAACCAGTTGCCCGTCCACGAGCGGCACCCCTACGGCGGCGACCTGGTCTACACCGCGTTCTCCGGCAGCCACCAGGACGCCATCAACAAGGGTCTGGACGCGATGAAAGTCGCGGCCGACGAACAGGACTCCGACGTCGATGACCTGCTGTGGCAGGTGCCGTACCTGCCGATCGACCCGAAGGACGTCGGCCGCACGTACGAGGCCGTCATCCGGGTGAACTCGCAGTCCGGCAAGGGCGGTGTCGCCTACATCATGAAGGCCGACCACGGCCTGGTCCTGCCGCGCCGCCTGCAGATCGAGTTCTCCAGGGTGATCCAATTGATCGCAGAGGGCTCGGGCGGCGAGGGCGGAGAGGTCTCGCCCAAGGAGATGTGGGACGCGTTCTACGAGGAGTACCTGGCGCCGATCCGCCCGTTGGAGCGGATGCGGCAGAAGGTCGACGCGGCCGAGATCGACGGCGGCACCGACACCATCACCGCGGTGGTCAAGGTCGACGGCGAGGAGCGCGAGATCGTCGGCGCAGGCAACGGCCCACTCGCCGCATTCGTCGATGCGTTGGGCGCGATCGGTTTTCACGTGAACGTGCTGGACTACTCCGAGCACGCGATGTCGGCGGGCGAGGAAGCGCAGGCCGCGGCCTACGTGGAGGCCGCGATCGGCGGCAAGACCGTGTGGGGCGTCGGTATCGCCACCTCGATCACCACCGCGTCGCTGCGCGCGGTGGTCTCCGCGGTCAACCGTGCCGCACGATCCTGACGCGCGTTTACACAGTGTCATGTGATCACACCGTCTGTTGACGGTGTGCACAGGTTGACCGAGCGCTTTCCGCTGCAGACTCATAAGCCACACTGCCCGATCCCGGGCGTGTGGCCTGAGTCAGGAGGAAGCGGTGTCATCCCCAGTTTCGTTCTTCAGCGTCGAAGGGCTGAACTCGTTGGCAGGTGTCGAGATCGTCGTGGGTGTGCACCGCGACGATCCCGTTCGGCCCGGGTCCCACAGTCCACTGCGGTTCGTGCTGGCGTCGGCTCAGCCGGTGCCGCTGCGGCGGATGCTGCCCGCGTTGCAGAGCATGGACCTCGAGGTCATCAACGAACACACCACCACCTGGTCGCGCGAGGACGGGTCCCCGTGCCATCTTTATGAGCTCTTCCTCGACCCCTACACCGCTGGGGCACAAGGATTTGCGCGTAACTGGGCGCAGGCCGACGCACGGATCTGCGAGACGTTCCGCGCCATCTGGTCCGGCCGCATCGAGGCCGACCGGTTCAACGCGCTGATCCCCGCTGCCGGGCTGGACTGGAAACAGGTCGCAGTGCTGCGCAGCTACAGCCGCTATCTGCGCCAGCTCCCGCTGCCCTACGGCCAGAGCCGGATTCAGCAGGTGTTGCTCGACAATCCCGGCGCCACCATGGCTCTGGTGGCGCTGTTCGAGGCCCGCTTCGGCGCGGGCGCCGGCCGCAGCGCCGCACGGGCTGCCGGTATCGCGGCGGCCGATGAGCGGCTCACCACCGAGATCGACCGGCTGCTGCATATCGATGCGGATCGCATCCTGCGCGCGTACCGCAACCTCGTGAACTCGACGTTGCGGACCAACGCGTTCGCCCCCGAGACGCTGGGCCCGTCCGCCCCGTATCTCGTGCACAAGTTCGATGCACCGCAGATCCTCGAGCTGCCCCATCCGCGGCCGCTGTCCGAGATCTTCGTCTACTCACCGGAGTTCGAGGGGCTGCACCTGCGCTACGGGCTCGTCGCACGGGGCGGGCTGCGCTGGTCTGACCGGCACGACGACTACCGCACCGAGGTCCTGGGACTGGTCAAGGCGCAGGCGGTCAAGAACGCGATGATCGTGCCGGCCGGCGCCAAAGGCGTTTTCGTCGTGAAGTCGCCGTCGCCTTCACCGACCGACGGGATGCGCTCCTACAAGCAATTCGTGTCGGGCCTGCTCGACGTCGTCGACAACGCCGCAACCGACGGCGCTGCCCCACCGGAAGGGATCGTGTGCCACGACGGTGCGGACCCGTATCTCGTCGTGGCGGCCGACAAGGGAACGGCGAGCTTCTCCGACCTGGCCAACGGGGTCGCGCTGACCCGCGGCTACTGGCTGGGCGACGCGTTCGCCTCGGGAGGCTCGGCAGGGTACGACCACAAGGCCATGGCGATCACCGCCCGGGGCGCCTGGGTCAGCGGCGACAGCCACCTGGAAGAGCTCGGGATCGATTCCACCACAGATGAATTCCGTGTGGTGGGCGTCGGAGACATGAGCGGCGACGTGTTCGGCAACGGCATGTTGCTGCGGCGCGGAACCAGACTGGTCGCCGCATTCGACCACCGTCACATCTTCGTCGACCCCGATCCGTCCGGTGATCCCGCTCATCGCGAGCGTCAGCGTCTCTTCGCGCTGCCGCGGTCGTCCTGGGACGACTATGACCGTGCGTTGATCAGTGCCGGCGGGGGCGTGTGGCCGCGCACCGCCAAGACGATCCCGGTCTCGGCGCAGATGCGCCTGGCTCTGGGGATCGCGGACACCGTGTCCCGGCTGACACCGAACGAGTTGATCGGCGCCATCCTGCGCGCGCCGGTCGACCTGCTGTTCAACGGCGGTATCGGCACCTACATCAAGGCCTCCGACGAGCAGCACGGCGACGTCGGCGACAAGGTCAACGACGGCCTTCGCGTGGACGCCCGCGAGGTGCGCGCCCGGATCATCGTCGAGGGCGGCAATCTCGGTGTGTCCCCGCGCGGTCGGATCGAGTTCGCCCGTCACGGCGGATCCATCAACACCGACGCCATCGACAACGCGGCCGGTGTGGACTGCTCCGACCATGAGGTCAACCTGAAGATCCTGCTGGCCGGCCGGTATCCGGACGCGACCCGCAACGCGCTGCTCGCCGACATGACCGACGAGGTCGCCGCGCACGTGCTGGCCAACAACCGCGCGCACAACCGGCTGCTGCGCGACGCCCGATTCAACGCGGCCCAGATGGTCTCGGTGCACGCGCGCATGACCACCGCGCTGGAGCGCGAGCGTGGGCTGCACCGCGAGCGCGAACATCTGCCCGGCGCAGCCGAGTTCGCCGAGCTGGCGAAATCCGGAGAAGGATTGACCCGGCCTGCGCTGGCGACCTTGATGGCGCACACAAAGCTCGCGCTCAAGGCCGACCTGCTGGAGTCCGAGAGCTTCGACGACCCGTACTTCACCGCCGCGCTGCACCGGTACTTTCCCGCGATGTTGCGGCGGCGGCTGGGCCCGCAGCTCACCGAGCATCCGCTGCGGCGGGAGATCATCGCGACGTCGGTGAGCAACCACGTGCTGGCGACCTCGGGGCTGACCTTCGTGTTCCGCCTTGCCGAGGAGACCGGCGCCACCACAGCCGACATCGTGCGCGCCCACGCCATCGCCTCCGAGGTGTTCGAGCTCGACGCGCTGTGGTACGACATCCATGCCGCGCGCCTGTCGCCGGCGCTGACCGACGAACTCGTCGTCGAGGGACGCCGGCTGCTGGACCGGGCATCCCGATGGTTCCTCTTCAACCGGCCGCAGCCGCTGTCGATCGAGGACGAAGTGGCCCGGTTCCAGGCCGCGGCGACGCTGCGCGGCAAGCTGAGTGAGATGCTGCGCGGCAGTGAGCTCGCGACCGCCACCGCGATCCACGATCGGTACGCCGCGCAGGGGGTGCCGACCGACATCGCCCGCAGGATCAGCGAGTCGCTCTACGCCTACAGCCTTCTCGACATCATCGAGATGGCCTGCATGCACAACGAGGACGCGACGCGGCTGGCGCACATCTACTTCGAGCTGTCCGCTCATCTGGGGGTCGACCATCTGCTGCTGGCGGTGTCGGCGCTGCCGCGCGGCGACCGGTGGAACGCTTTGGCGCGGTTGGCGTTACGCGAGGACCTGTACCGCGCGCTGCGCGAGCTGGCGCGCGACGTCCACCGTATGGTCGGCCCTCACACCGACAACGTGGACGTCATCGAGGAGTTCGAGTCCCACAACCGTGCCCGCATCGGGCGCGCACGCCGCACCCTGCACGAGTTCCTGAGCACGGAGAGTCCGGACCTGGCGGTCCTGTCGGTGGCGACCGCGCAGCTGCGCCGGCTCACCCCGAATCGCTGAAGCCGAGGCGCTGCGTCAGAACAAGGTGAACTGGTCGCCGGCCGGCGACCGCTCGGTGAACTCCTCGATCGCCGAACCGCCGATCACCGAGTCGAGGCGGTGCAGGAACTCCGCACTGCCGAGCAGCGGTACGCCGTGTTCGCCGGCCTGGTACCCCTTGCCCTGCTCCGGGGCCGGGTCGTCACAGACCACCAGCGACGTGTGCCCGTCGACGGCCTCGGTGTACCCGAGCCCGGCGTGCAGCATGCGCTCGACGAGCTCCTCGTGGGTGTGACCGACCTCGGCCGCAAGCGCCACCCGCATGCCCTGCACCAGGGGTCTGCCGGCCACGAAACGTCCCGGGTTGGCGAACGGGCACGGCATCCGCGCCGCCAGCGCCTTGAGCGGCCGGAACTCGTCGTGGGTGACCCGGCCGTTGGGCCAGGTGCGGCGCGTGACCGGATGCACCGGGAGCCACTTACGGCGCTCCTGCGCGCGCACCAGCACGGGTTTGAGGATCTGCGCCAACACCATCGCGTCGTCGAGCGCGTCGTGCGGCTTCATCTGGGTCACGCCCCAGTGCGCGGCCAGCGTCTCCAGCCGGAGGTTGTCCAGGCCGAGGTCGAGGCGCCGGGCCAGCTCGACGGTGCACATGACCGTGTCCACCGGCAGCTCCGCGCGCACCATCTCGGCTTCGGCGGCCAGAAACGAGTAGTCGAACCCGACGTTGTGGGCGACGAGCGTGCGGCCGCGCAGCACTTCGCACAGGTCACCGACGACGTCACCGAACGTCGGTTGCCCGGCCAGCATCTCGGCGGTCAGCCCGTGCACATGCGTGGGACCGGGGTCCACCCCCGGATCGAGCAGGCTGTAGAGGCTCTTCTCGACGTTGCCGTCGTCACTGAGCGCGAGCGCCGCGACACTGACGATCCGCGCCTGGCCCGGCCGGAAACCCGAGGTCTCGACATCGACCACGGCCCAGCCGGCGCCCGCCTCGTCGGCGGGTCTGCCCCATCGACTTCCGGCGGTTGAACTCACCCTTCGAGAATGGCACGCGGCTCTGACAAGCCCCGCTCATCACCCCGCGTGTCGGCCGCTCTTCTAAACTGCCGGGAATGGTCATCACCCCACGCGGTCGTGTCGCGCTGGCCGCCGGAGCAGGCGCGCGCTGGGCGTCCCGCGTCACCGGACGCGGCGCCGGCGCGATGATCGGCGGGCTGGTCGCGATGACGCTGGACAAGTCGATCCTCGGCCAACTGGGCCGGGGCCGGCGCACGGTCGTCGTCACCGGCACGAACGGCAAGTCGACGACCACGCGGATGACCGCCGCCGCGTTGGGCACGGTCGGGCCGGTGGCCACCAACGCCGAGGGCGCCAACATGGACGCCGGCCTGGTCGCCGCACTGGCCGCCGCGCCCGACGCAGCGCTGGCCGCCCTCGAGGTCGACGAGATGCACGTCCCGCACGTCTTGGATGCAGTGCCGGCCGCGGTCACCATACTGCTCAACCTCTCGCGTGATCAGCTCGACCGGGTCGGTGAGATCAACCACATCGAGCGCACCCTGCGCGCCGGCCTGGCCCGGCATCCGTCGACGGTGGTCGTGGCCAACTGCGACGACGTGCTGATGACCTCGGCTGCCTACGACAGCCCGAACGTGGTGTGGGTGGCCGCAGGCGGTGGCTGGGCCAGCGACTCGGTCAGCTGTCCCCGCTCGGGCGAGGTCATCGTCCGCGACGGGGCGCATTGGCATTCGACCGGATGTGACTTCACGCGCCCGGACCCCGACTGGTGGTTCGACGATACGCACATCCACGGGCCCGACGGGCTGTCGCTGCCGATGGCGCTGACCCTGCCGGGCACCGTGAACCGCGGCAACGCAACCCAGGCCGTCGCCGCCGCCGTGACCCTCGGTGCGGATCCGGTGGCCGCGGTGGCCGCGGTGTCCGCGGTCGACGAGGTCGCGGGTCGCTACCGCACCGTGCAGGTCGGCGCGCACACCGCCCGGATCCTGCTCGCCAAGAATCCCGCCGGCTGGCAGGAGGCGCTGGCGATGGTGAACCGTGACGCGGCCGGGGTGGTGATCGCGGTCAACGGCCAGGTCCCCGACGGCGAGGACCTGTCATGGCTGTGGGACGTGCGCTTCGAGCATTTCGAGTCGGTGCCGGTGGTGGCCGCCGGCGAGCGCGGCACCGACCTCGCGGTGCGGCTCGGGTACGCGGGCGTCGAACACGCCCTGGTGCACGACACGCTGGCGGCGATCGCGTCGTGCCCGCCGGGTCACGTGGAAGTGCTGGCGAACTACACCGCGTTCCTGCAACTGAACAGGCGTCTGCCATGACCGAATCTGCGGTGCGGATCGGGCTGGTGCTGCCTGACGTCATGGGCACCTACGGCGACGGCGGCAACTCGGTGGTGCTGCGACAACGTCTGCGGCTGCGGGGCATCGACGCCGAGATCATCGAGATCACGCTCGACGATCCGGTGCCCGCGGAGCTGGACCTCTACACCCTCGGCGGCGCCGAAGACTACGCCCAACGGCTGGCGACCAAACACCTCGCCCGTTATCCCGGTCTGCAGCAGGCGATTTCACGGGGCGCTCCCGTGCTGGCGATCTGCGCGGCAATCCAGGTGCTGGGCCACTGGTACGAGACCTCGGCCGGGGAACGCGTCGACGGGGTCGGTGTGCTGGACGTGACGACGTCCCCGCAACCCGAGCGCACGATCGGCGAGGTGGCAGCGACACCGCTGATCGACGGGCTCACCGAGCCGCTGACCGGTTTCGAGAACCACAGGGGTGGAACAGTTCTGGGCCCGCAGGCCCGACCGCTGGCGAAGGTGACGAAGGGGGCGGGCAACCGGGCCGGGGGCGGTATCGACGGCGCAGTACAGGGCAGTATCGTCGCGACCTACCTGCACGGGTGCTGCCTGGCCCGGAATCCGGAACTCGCCGACTATCTTCTCGCCAAGGTGGTCGGGCCCCTTGCCCCGCTCGATCTGCCGGAGGTCCACCAGTTGCGCCGCGAGCGGCTGGCGGCACCGCGCCGGGTGTGATCCTGCAGGGCCACCGTCGGCTCCCCGCTCGAGTGAGGCAGGTGGCCACGGCTACGCCGCGAGCGTCCTGATGAACTTCTGCATCTCGGTGGCGGCCAACCGGCATCCCCTCTTCTGCAGTGCGGCCTCGGTTCTGGCGAGCCAGTGCGCCGGCCGGTCCTCGGCGATCACCCGGATGACGAGCCAGCCTCGCTCCTCGAGCATCCGCAGGCGCGCGATGTCCTTGACGTACTGCTCGCGGTTCTTGCGGTGGTGGTCACCGTCGTATTCCACCGCGACCTTGAACTGTCGCCAACCCAGGTCCAGGAATGCAACCGGCCGACTGTCCTCCAGGATGGGAATCTGCGTCTGCGGGCGCGGAAAACCGCAGTCCAGCAACCACAGTCGGATTCTGCTCTCCTTGGGTGAGGCGGCTCCGCCGTCGACGAGCGGCAACAGGTCACGCAGCTGGCCTACGCCGTGTGCGCGGGGGCGCCGGTCGGCGAGCCGGGCGACCTCGTCGATGGAGAAGGCTTGGTTCCACATCAAAGCGTCCAGCCGCGCCAACGCCTCGCTGCGGTCGAGCAGACGTCCGAGGTCGAAGGCCGTCCTGGTGCGTGAGGTGACCGGAAGACCGGAGCGCCGGACGATCTCATCGTCGGCGAGCATGTCCGTCCGGATGATCAGTCCGTCTTGGGTGCGACGCTTCACCCCGGTCACTTCGATCGGGATATCGGCATCGATCCACGGCGCTCCGTGCAGTGCGGCCGCCGCGAGCCCGGCAATCACTCCTTTGCGTCCAGTCGCCAACCACGCGCCGATGGCACGATCGCGCAACGAGACGTCGACTCCTTTAGGGACGAATACGCCGCGGTACAACGGCGTGTACCAGCGTGCGAGCTCGTGCCGGGTCACGACACCGGCTCGGACGGCCTCCCCGCCCAGAATGACTTCACCCATGTCAGGAATGGTGCCAATACCCACCGACAGATTCGGGCGACCACCTTACGTATCACGCTGTCCCGCCGATCCCGACACTCCCCCCGGTCACGCGAGCCACAGCTATCCACGTTTCTCAGCCGTCCACTCGCACTTCGGCTGCACAACGTCGAATCCTGTGACGAAAGTGGTTATGGGACTAGGCCACCCGACCCCGACACTCCCCCCGGTCACGCGAGCCACAGCTATCCACGTTTCTCAGCCGCCCACTCGCACTTCCGCTGCACAACGTCGAATCCTGTGACGAAAGTGGTTGGCAGCGACGGCGAGCCGCGAACTACGCCATCGCCCGGCGGCCTGCCAGCGCGCGCCCCAGCGTCAACTCGTCGGCGAACTCCAGATCCCCGCCCATCGGCAGGCCCGACGCGATCCGCGTGACCGTCAGCCCGGGGATGTCCCGCAGCATCCGCACCAGGTACGTCGCCGTCGCCTCGCCCTCGGTGTTGGGGTCGGTCGCGATGATGACCTCTGCGACCTCCACCCCGTCGACGCGCTCACCGATCCGGTTGAGTAGTTCGCGGATTCGCAGCTGGTCGGGTCCGACACCGGACAACGGGTCCAGCGCTCCGCCGAGCACGTGGTAGCGGCCACGGAATTCCCGGGTCCGCTCGACGGCCTGGACGTCTTTGGGCTCTTCGACGACACACACCAGCGACGCGTCCCGGCGCGGGTCGGAGCAGATGCGGCAGCGCTCGTCGTCGCTGACGTTGCCGCACACCGCGCAGAACGTCACGCCGTCGCGGACTCGGTTCAGGACAGCAGTCAACCGGTCGATGTCGGGCGGCTCGACCGAGAGCAGATGGAACGCGATCCGCTGGGCGCTCTTCGGTCCGATCCCGGGCAGCTTGCCGAGCTCGTCGATCAGATCCTGGACAGGTCCTTCGAACAAGTCACATACCCGGCAAACCGAGACCGCCCATGCCGCCTGCCAGCGGACCCAGCCGGTCATGGGCCAGCATGGTCACCTGCTTGGCGGCATCGGCGATGGCGCCGAGGACAAGGTCCTGCAACGTCTCCACATCGGACGGATCGACGACCTTGGGGTCGATCCGCACGGCCACCACCTCGCCGCTGCCGCGCATGGTGACCTGTACCAGCCCACCGCCGGCCTGTCCCTGCACCTCGGCGGCGGCCAGCGCCGCCTGCGCCTCCATCAGCTGCTGCTGGACCTGCTGAGCCTGAGCGAGAAGGGCTGACATATCGGGTTGGCCACCGGGCTGCATGACTGGTCCTCTTCGTACGTGTTCGGTAAGCAGATTGATCAAGTATCGGTCTCGACTTGGTTGCGCTCGTCCACAAGCGTCACTTCGGGCTTCCAGCGTAGTCGGCACGGGCGCTACCGTGTCGCCGTGCCCGTGCCAGCAATCCTGCGTGTCGGGGCCGCCGCGGTGGCCGCGATGCTCGTCGCCGCCTTGCCCGCCGGTCCCGCCCAAGCTGCGCCGACCAACCTTGCGGGCAAGATCGTCTTCCTCGACCCAGGCCACAACGGCTCCAACGACGCCTCGATCAGCAGGCAGGTGCCGACCGGTCGCGGCGGCACCAAGGACTGCCAGGCCAGCGGCACCTCCACCGAGGACGGCTTCCCCGAGCACACCTTCGCCTGGGACACCACGCTGCGCGTCCGCCAGGCCCTGCACGCGCTCGGGGTGCGCACCGCGATGTCCCGCGGCGACGACACCGGGCTGGGCCCGTGCGTCGACGAGCGCGCCGCGATGGCGAACTCGCTGACGCCCGACGCGGTGGTGTCGATCCACGCCGACGGCGGCCCGCCCACCGGCCGCGGGTTCCACGTGCTGTATTCGTCACCGCCGCTCAATGCCGCGCAGGCCGGCCCGTCGGTGCAGTTCGCCAGGGCGATGCGTGATCAGCTGGCCGGGTCCGGGATCCCGCCGGCCACCTACATCGGCCAGCAAGGCCTGAACCCGCGGTCCGACATCGCCGGACTCAACCTTGCGCAGTACCCGTCCATCCTGGTCGAGCTGGGCAACATGAAGAATCCGGTCGACTCCGGGCTGATGAAATCCCCGGAGGGACGGCAGCGCTACGCCGACGCCGTCGTGCGCGGCGTCGTGGCGTTCCTGGGCCAGTCCTAGCCCTGGACCCCTTCGACACCGACGGTCCCCTCCACCTCGCGCTTGAGGTTGCCGAGCACCTCGGCCTGGATCTTGCGGAGCCCGATCGGGGCGAACGTCTTCTCGAAGAAACCGCCGACTCCACCGGCGCCCTGCCACGACGTCTTCACGGTCACCGATGATCCCGGGCCCGCGGGGGCGACGGTCCAGTTGGTCACCATCGACGAGTTCGCGTCTTTTTCGATCACGGTGCGCCCCGCGACGTCAACGCTGGCCTTGACATCGCGGGAGCGCGACTTGGTGGCCTGCAGTTTCCACTCAGCGACGGTGCCCGCGCCCTGCCCGCCTTCGAGCACCCGGTAACCGCTGTAGTGCGCGGAGAGGATCTTCGGCCGCATGGCCTGGTAGTCGGCGACGGCTCCCAGTACCGTCGCGGGATCGGCGTCGATCAGGACCGTGCTGGTCGCGCTGACCTGTCCCATCAGAGCAATCTCCTTGTCAAGAGCGGGTCACGAAAGTCGAGTGCGGTCGCACAGGTGTCGACCTCGGACTAGCGTATATCTGTGCCTGTTGCCTCGACCGACGCACGGGCCGCTCACGCCGACGGCGTGCAGCGGTTGTTGGCCAGTTACCGGGACATTCCGGCCAACGCCACCGTCCGCCTCGCCAAACCCACGTCGAACCTGTTCCGCGCGCGGGCGCGCAACACCAGCAAGGGGCTGGACACTTCGGGACTCACAGGCGTCGTCGCGGTGGATCCGGACGCCGGCACCGCCGAGGTCGCCGGAATGTGCACCTATGAGGACCTGGTCGCCGCGACGCTGCCCTACGGGCTCTCCCCGCTGGTGGTGCCTCAGCTCAAGACCATCACGCTCGGCGGCGCGGTCACCGGGCTCGGCATCGAATCCGCGTCGTTCCGCAACGGTCTGCCGCACGAGTCCGTGCTCGAGATGGACGTCCTGACCGGCACCGGCGACATCCTGCGCGCCTCGCCCGACGAGAACCCCGAGCTGTTCCGGGCGTTCCCGAACTCCTATGGGACACTGGGTTATTCGGTGCGATTGACGATCGAACTGGAGCCGGTGAAGCCGTTCGTTACGTTGCGCCATCTGCGTTTTCATTCACTGCCGGCCCTGCTCGAGGCGATGGACCGCATCGTCGAGACCGGCGGCTGGAACGGCGAAGTCGTGGACTACCTCGACGGCGTGGTGTTCAGCACCGACGAGAGCTACCTGTGCCTCGGTCACCGCTCCGCGACACCGGGTCCGGTCAGCGACTACACCGGCCAGGACATCTACTACCGCTCCATCCAGCATGACGGTGCCGCCGACGGAGCCGAGAAGCACGACCGGCTGACCATAAATGACTACCTGTGGCGCTGGGACACCGACTGGTTCTGGTGCTCAAGGGCTTTCGGCGCGCAGAACCCCCGGATCCGGCGCTGGTGGCCACGGCGGTACCGGCGCAGCAGCTTCTACTGGAAGCTCATCGGCTACGACCAGCGCTACGACATCGCCGATCGCATCGAGAAACGCAACGGCAGGCCCCCGCGCGAGCGGGTGGTGCAGGACGTCGAGGTGCCGATCGAGCGGACCGTCGCGTTCCTGCAGTGGTTTCTCGACACCGTGCCGATCGAGCCGATCTGGTTGTGCCCGTTGCGGCTCCGCGACAGCCGGGACTGGCCGCTGTACCCGATCCGGCCGAACCACACCTATGTGAACGTGGGGTTCTGGTCGTCGGTGCCGGTGGGCCCCGAAGAGGGCCACACCAACAGGATGATCGAACGCAAGGTCAGCGAGCTCGACGGTCACAAATCGCTGTATTCGGACGCGTACTACTCGCCGGAAGAGTTTGATTCCCTCTACGGAGGGGAGATGTACAAAACAGTGAAGAAAACCTACGACCCAGACTCCCGTTTCCTCGATCTGTATGCGAAGGCGGTGCGGAGACAATGACCACTTTCCGGGAACGTACCCATGAACCGGCGGCGCCCGGGGATCACAAACTGACCCTGGCCGAGGTGCTGGCGATCTTCGCCGCGGGCCGGCGACCCCTGAAGTTCACCGCCTATGACGGCAGCAGCGTGGGTCCCGAAGATGCGACGCTCGGCCTGGATCTGCTGAGCCCGAGGGGAACCACCTACCTCGCCACCGCTCCCGGCGATCTCGGGCTGGCGCGCGCCTACGTCGCCGGAGATCTGCGGCTCAACGGTGTGCATCCGGGCGACCCTTATGAACTGCTTACCGCGCTGACCGATCGGCTCGAATACAAGCGGCCCCCCGCACGGGTGCTGGCCAACATCGTCAGGTCGATCGGGATCGAGCATCTCAAGCCGATCGCGCCGCCGCCCCAGGAGGCACTGCCGCGGTGGCGGCGTATCGCAGAGGGGTTGCGGCACAGCAAGACCCGTGACGCCGAAGCGATCCAGCACCACTACGACGTCTCGAACAATTTCTACGAGTGGGTGCTCGGGCCGTCGATGACCTACACCTGTGCGTGCTATCCGCACCCCGACGCCACCATGGAGGAGGCGCAGGAGAACAAGTACCGGTTGGTGTTCGAGAAGCTGCGGCTCAAGCCGGGCGACCGGTTGCTCGACGTCGGCTGCGGCTGGGGCGGGATGGTGCGCTACGCGGCCCGGCACGGCGTCAGGGCGGTCGGGGTGACGTTGTCGAAGGAACAGGCTCAGTGGGCCGCGGCCGCGATCGAGCGGGACGGCCTCGGTGACCTGGCCGAGGTCCGCCACGGTGACTATCGCGACGTGCGCGAGTCCCATTTCGACGCGGTGTCCTCGATCGGGCTCACCGAGCACATCGGCGTCGCCAACTACCCGTCGTACTTCCGGTTCCTGAAGTCCAAGCTGCGCCCCGGCGGCCTGCTGCTCAATCACTGCATCACCCGTAACAACAACCGCAGCCACGCCACGGCGGGCGGCTTCATCGACCGGTACGTGTTCCCCGACGGGGAGCTGACCGGCTCGGGCCGGATCATCACCGAGGTGCAGGACGTCGGCCTGGAGGTGGTGCACGAGGAGAATCTGCGCCACCACTACGCGATGACGCTGCGGGACTGGAGCCGCAACCTGGTGGAGCACTGGGACGACGCGGTGGCCGAGGTCGGTCTGCCCACCGCCAAGGTGTGGGGGCTGTATATCGCTGCCTCGCGGGTCGGGTTCGAGCAGAACGCCATTCAGCTGCACCAGGTGCTCGCGGTCAAGCTGGACGAACGCGGCGGCGACGGCGGATTGCCGTTACGGCCGTGGTGGAGCGCGTAGCGCGCCTGACCGCTAACCGTCGATGCGGCGGGCGCCGAGCTCGTTCTGCAGCAGTTCCAGCGCCGCCTCCTCCGGATCGCGGCGCGGGGCGGCCGGGTCGGAGTTGCCGGCCTCGGCCAGCATGCTCTCCTCGTCGTCCATGTCGGGCGGCGGCGGGGCCTCGGACGGGGCCCGCTGCTCCCGCGCGGGTGGCGCGGCGGCTGCGGCCGGGGCGCCGGTCTCACAGACCACCTTCCAATTCACCCCGAGCGCATCCTTGAGCGCCTCCCGGATCACGTCGGCGTTGCGCTGTTCGCACAGCCGTCTGGCCAGCGGCGCCGATTCGTGGCTCAGGATCAGGGTGTCACCTTCGACGGCACGCACGATCGCACCGGCGAGCATCACCTCGGTGGTCCGGCTGCGTTCACGCACCTTCTCCCGCACCGTGGTCCACATGCCGCGCACCGCGGCCGCGCCCGGTTCACCCGCGGCGACGGCCGCCGCCGGGGTGGTCGGCGGCGCCTGCACAGCCGGCGCGGCAGGCGGCCGCACCGGGGGCGGCACCGGAACGGGCTCGGGCGCAACGGCTTCAGGCTCCGGCCGGGGTGGCACCGGCGCCGCCGGCGGAGCGGGCGGAGCAGGGGCCGGCTCGGTGGGCGGCTGAGCGGATGCGGAAGGAGCCGCGGACGGGGCCGCCTCGCTCTTGCGGACGAACTGTTTGCGCGGCACAGCCGGCGTGGCGTCGATCTCGTCGCTGGCCGGAATCGACATGTCCAGCCGGGTCTCGATCCGCTCGACCCGCTGCAGCAGCGCGGCCTCGGTGTCACTGGCAGACGGCAACAGCAGCCGCGCGCACGCCACCTCCAGCAGCAGCCGCGGCGCCGTGGCGCCGCGCATCTCGCCGAGCCCGGCGTGCATGACTTCGGCGTAGCGGGTCAGCGTGGCGGTGCCGAGCCGGGCGGCCTGATCGCGCATGCGCTCCAGCTCGTCCTCGGGGCCGTCGACCACGCCGCGGGCCACTGCGTCGGGCACGGCCTGCAGCACGATCAGGTCGCGGAATCGCTCGAGCAGATCGCTGGCGAAGCGGCGCGGATCGTGGCCGGCGTCGACGACACCCTCGACCGCGCCGAACAGCGCGGCGGCGTCACCGGCCGCCAGCGCGTCGATGGCGTCGTCGATCAGCGCGACGTCGGTGGCGCCGAGCAGGGCCAGCGCGCGCTGGTAGGCGACGTGATTACCGTCGGCGCCGGCCAGCAGCTGATCCAGCACGCTCAGGGTGTCGCGGGGGGAACCGCCGCCGGCGCGGATGACCAGCGGGTACACCGCATCGTCGACCTGCACGCTCTCGGAGGCGACGATCTTCTCGATCAGCGTGCGCATGGTGCGCGGCGCCAGCAGCCGGAACGGATAGTGGTGGGTGCGCGACCGGATGGTCGGCAGCACCTTCTCCGGCTCGGTGGTGGCGAACACGAAGATCAGGTGCTCGGGTGGCTCCTCGACGATCTTGAGCAGCGCGTTGAAGCCGGCCGTGGTGACCATGTGCGCCTCGTCGACGATGAAGATGCGGTAGCGCGACTGGGCGGGGGCGTAGAACGCGCGGTCGCGGAGCTCCCTGGTGTCGTCGACGCCGCCGTGGCTGGCCGCGTCGAGTTCGGTGACGTCCATGTTGCCGGGCCCGTTGGGGGCCAGCGCCACGCACGAGTCGCACACTCCGCACGGTGTGGCTGTCGGCCCCTCGGCGCAGTTGAGGGAGCGGGCGAGGATGCGCGCCGACGAGGTCTTGCCGCAGCCGCGCGGACCCGAGAACAGATAGGCGTGGTTGATGCGGCCGGAGTTGAGCGCCGTCGACAGCGGCTCGGTGACGTGTTCCTGGCCGACGACCTCTGCAAACGTCGCCGGTCGGTACTTGCGGTAGAGAGCCACGGAAGCAGGCTACCGACCCGGTCCGACTACTTCTCGGGGGGCAGCGCCAGCAGCTGCTCGGTCGCAGACAGCAGCGCGCACGTGGCCAGCCCGTCGATGGCCTCGCGCAGGTCCGACAGCGCGGGGAACGTCGGTGCGATGCGGATGTTCTTGTCGTCCGGGTCTTTTCGGTACGGGAAAGACGCACCCGCCTCGGTGACCGCGATGCCCGCGTCCTTGGCCAGCGCGACCGTGCGTTTGGCGGTGCCGGGCAGCACGTCGAGGCTGATGAAGTAGCCGCCCTTCGGCTCGGTCCAGGACGCGATCTTGGAGTCGCCGAACCGGTCCGCAAGGATCTCCAGCGCGAGCGCGAACTTCGGTGCGAGCAGCTCACGGTGGCGCCGCATGTGCGACCGGACCCCATCGGCGTCGCCGAAGAACCGGGCGTGCCGCAACTGGTTCACCTTGTCGGGGCCGATCGACTTCTTGCCGGCGTGCTTCAGATACCAGGCGATGGTGTCCGACGAGCCCCCGAAAAAGCTGACACCCGCGCCGGCGAAGGTGATCTTCGACGTCGACGCGAACACCAGCGGGCGGTCGGGGTGGCCGGCAGCCGCGGCCAGTCCGAGGATGTCCACCGGGTCGACGAAGTCGTCGGTGAGAGTGTGCACGGCGTAGGCGTTGTCCCACATCAAGCGGAAATCCGTTGCTGCCGTTTTCATCTGGACGAGCCGGCGGACCGCGTCGTCGGAGTAGGTGGTGCCGGTGGGGTTCGAGTAGACCGGCACGGACCACATGCCCTTGATCGCCGGGTCCGCGGCGACGAGCTCCTCGACCATGTCGAGGTCGGGGCCGTCCTCGCGCAGCGGCACCGTGATCATCTCGATGCCGAGGCTCTCGGTGATCGCGAAGTGGCGGTCGTAGCCAGGGGCCGGGCACAGGAACTTCACGCCGGCACCGCCACGCAGCTCGTCGATCCACGGCAGGGGCGAGTCGACGCCGCCGTGCAGCAGTGAGAAGACCACCGCGTCGTGCATGAACTCCAGGCTGGCGTTGTTGCCCGCGATCAGGTTGGGCACCGGGATTCCGAGCAGCTCGCCGAAGATCGCGCGCAGCTCGGGCAGCCCGTGCAGGCCTCCGTAGTTTCGGCTGTCGGTGCCCTCCCGGTCCAGGTATGCGCCGCGGTCATTCCCCGGCAGCCCCAGCAGCCCGTTCGACAGGTCGAGTTGGTCCGGGGAGGGCTTCCCGCGGGTCAGGTCGAGGCGGAGATTCTTGGCCTGCAGGTCCGCGTAGTTGCGCTGCTGCAGTTCGTGCTGTGCACGCAGGTCGTCGCGGCCCAGCGAATGAAACGACACCGCTCGCCTTTCACCGTCTTGCGGATGAACGTAAGGGGACCCCGCGCACCCGCCAGAGCCCGTTGACCCTTGCTGCCTTCCGGCCCTGGGGGAGTTCACAGGATGGACGCCGCGCGGGGTCCACGGCGAGTGTAGTACGCCGGGTTCGTGCCGCGCCTACGAGGAGCTCGCGGGCGGATTTGTGGGACCGGCGAGCGGGTCGGTTACCATTGCCGACGGAGGATTCGCCTAGTGGCCTATGGCGCTCGCCTGGAACGCGGGTTGGGTTAATAGCCCTCGCGGGTTCAAATCCCGCATCCTCCGCACTCGCCCGAGGTGCGACCGGCTGTCGACTCGCCGGTCGCACCTCGGGCAACACGATCGAGGAGGAGTATGGGCCGCACCGTCGCGGTGATCTGGCACACGTCGTTCTCCATCGCTGCCGGGGTCCTTTACTTCTTCTTCGTCCTGCCCCGCATGCCCGAGCTGCTGGGCGACACTTCGCACACGCTGGGCACGGTGCTGCGCATCGTGGTCGGAGCGCTGATCGGGCTGGCGGCGCTGCCCGTGGTGTTCACGCTGCTGCGCACCCGTCGGCCCGAGTTCGGCACACCGCAGCTGGCGCTGAACCTGCGGACCACGTCGATCGCGCTGCACGTGCTGGCCGCGGCGCTGATCATCGGGGTCGCGGTCACCGAGATCTGGGTGTCGCTCGACTCGGCCGGCCAGTGGTTCTTCGGTATCTACGGTGCGGCCGCCGCGCTCGCTCTGCTGGGTGTGCTCGCGTTCTACCTGGCGTTCGCCGCCGAGCTTCCCCCTCCGCCGCCGAAGCCGCTCAAGGCCAAGGAGCGCAAGAGCCGCCGCGGCAAGGACACTGTCGCCGACACCGGCGACGAATCCGCGGCTGAGACGGTCGAGACCAGCGACGAATCCGAGGCCGAGACGGTCGAGGCCCAGGAGGAGTCCGAGGACGAAGACCTGGCCGAACCTGCTTCCGAATCGGCCTCGGAGGCTGGGGACGAGTCCGACGGCAAACTGCGGAATCGCCGACCGACCGGCAAGGCAACGGTGCCCGGTCGGCGCAAACGTACCCGCGGCGGCGTCGCCGTCGAGGACTGAGAAAACCGGCCCACGTCGACAGCAGCCGGCGTCGCCGCCACTATTGATGGGTATGGGCCTGATTCGCCGACACCGGACACTGATGATCGCGCTGGCTGCGATCCTGGCTCTCGCGGCTCCGGTGACCCCCGCCGTCGCCGCGCCCGGTGATCCGGTCGCCGCGGCGGCCCAAGTCGAACCGTCCGTGGTACGCATCGACACCGAGGTCGACTATCAGGGTGTCATCGGCCTCGGTACGGGCGTCGTGCTCGACCCGGGCGGGCAGGTGCTGACGAACTTCCACGTCGTGCAGGGCGCCGACCGCATCACCGGCACCGTCGGGGGACGCGCCTACCCCGCCCAGATCGTCGGATACGACCGGGGACGCGACATCGCCGTGCTGCAACTGCTCGGCGCCGCCGGGCTGCCGGCGGCGCCCATCGGGGACGCCTACGTGCTGGCCCCTGGTCAGCCCGTCATCGCGCTCGGCAACGCGATGGGCACCGACGCGCCGCTGACCCGCGAGGTCGGCACCCTGACCGCATTCGGCCGCACCGTGCAGGCCGAGGACACGCTCACCGGTACCAAGGACGAGCTGACCGGGCTGTTCGAGTTCGCCGCGCCCGTGCGCGCCGGCGATTCCGGAGGCCCGGTGGTCGACGGCGCGGGCCGTGTCGTGGGCATCACGACTGCGGCGTCGGTGAACTTCCGCATGGGTCCCGGCGGCAAGGGCTTCGCGATCCCGATCAACGACGCCATGACCGTCGCACGCCAGATCCAGGCCGGGGTGCCGTCCGACACCGTGCACATCGGCCCGCCCGTCCTCCTCGGCGTCGGGGTCCGGACCGCTCCGCGGGACACGCCGGGCGTGCTGATCCAGGAAGTGATGAACGGCGGTCCGGCCCAGCTGGCCGGACTGATGCCCGGCGACGTCATCGTCGTGCTCGACGGCGTCCAGCTCGACTCGACCAACACCTTGACGTCCGTGCTGGATCGCCACTACGTGGGCGACGTGCTGGACCTGACGTGGATCGACCGGTCGGGCCAGACCCGCACCGGCAAGGCGGTCCTGACACCCGTCGTCTGATTTCGCCGAATCCCGGCCGGGGGCGGCTGGGCCGAACCTATGCTGAGCGAGTGCCCAACAATGTGTCGTATCGGGTCGTTCAGTGGACGACGGGAAACGTAGGAAAGTCCTCGGTGGCCGCGATCGCCGGCAATCCCAATCTCGAACTGGTCGGCCTCTATGCATGGTCTGAGGACAAGGTCGGCCGTGACGCGGGCGAGCTGGCGGGCATCGAGCCGCTGGGCATCGCCGCCACCAACGACGTCGACGCGCTGCTGGCGCTGAAACCGGACGTCGTGGTCTACAACCCGATGTGGATCGACGTCGACGAGCTGGTGCAGATCCTCGAAGCCGGAATCAACGTCGTGGCCTCCGCGTCATTCATCACCGGGCGCAACCTCGGCGCCGACCGGGACCGGCTGGCCAACGCCTGCCAGCGCGGCGGGTCGACACTGTTCGGGTCCGGGGTCAGCCCCGGTTTCGCCGAACTGCTCGCCATCGTCGCCGGCACCGCGTGCGACCGCATCGACAAGGTCACGATCGCCGAGTCGGCCGACACCACGCTCTACGACTCCCCCGACACCGAGCGGCCCGTCGGTTTCGGCACCGCGATCGACGACCCGGATCTGCAACCGATGGCCTCCAAGGGCACGGCCGTGTTCGCCGAAGCGGTGCAGTTGGTCGCCGACGCGCTCGGCATCGAGCTCGACGAGATCACGTGCGTGCCGGAGTACGCGCAGACCACCGAGGACCTCGTGATGGCGTCGTGGACGATCCCCGCCGGTCATGTGGCCGGCGTGTATGCCAGCTGGCAGGGCATCTACCAGGGACGGACCGTCATCGACATCAACGTCCGCTGGAAGAAAGGCCAGACCCTCGAACCGGACTGGCAGCTCGACGGCGACGGCTGGAAGATCACGATCGAGGGCCGGCCCACGGTCAACATGGCGGTCGGCTTCCTGCCCCCGCCGGACATGATCGAGAACGCCAAGACCATCGAGGACTTCTTCGTGCTCGGCCACATCATGACCGCGATGCCGCCGATCCACGCGATCCCGGCCGTCGTCGCGGCAGCGCCGGGCATCGCGACCTATAACGATCTGCCACTGCCGATGCCGCGCGGGGTGGTTCCGGCCGGGGCCTGACTCAGCGGCCGGGCGTCAACTGATGTCGCGCAGGGTCCTGACGACGATCTCGACAACTTTGTGCGGTTGTTTCTCCAGGTAGAAATGACCGCCGGCGAACGTGTGCACCTGGCCGCCGCCGGTGGTGTGCTGGTGCCACGCGCGGGCGTCAGCCTCGCTGGTCTTCGGGTCGTCGGTCGCGGTCATCACCACCACCGGTGCGTGGATCCCGACGTCGGGGCTGCGGTGGTAGTCCTGCAGCGCGCGGTAGTCGTTGCGGAACGCGGGTAGGAACGTGTCCAGCAGCTCGGGGTTGGCCAGGACGCGCGGATCTGTGCCGCCGAGTTCGCGCATCACGCCGACGAGGTCGGTGTCGGTCTTGGCCTGGCGTTCGTCGCCGTAACGGCTCGGCGCCCGCGACCCGGACGCGAACACCGTCACCACCTGCCGGTTTCCCGCTGCCTCACAGCGCCGCGCCACCTCGAAGGCGAGCACCGCGCCCATGCTGTGCCCGAAGAACGCCAGCGGCGCGTCGGGCACCGCGCTGAGCGCGGCATAGGCCTGGTCGGCGAGGTCGTCGATGGTCTCGATGAAGGGCTCGCTGTACCGGTCCTGACGGCCGGGGTACTGCACGCCGTAGACGTCGAATTCAGGCGACAGCGCCGACGACATCGGAAAGTAGTAGCTCGCCGAACCGCCGGCGTGCGGGAAGCACACCAGGCGGATTCGAGCCGTCGGCGACGGATGGAAGTTGCGCATCCAGCGGCTGCGCGGAAGCGGTGGGGTCATGGCGCAGGCACCGGCTCGCCGGCGGCGGGGGCCGGTGGCGGTTCGGGGGCGGCCGGCGGCACCTCGAAGACCCGCACCACCCGCGCCGACAGCTGTGCGCCCGGCGGACCCTCGACGACGACGTCTTTGAGGATCTGGGCCTGGTCGCCGGACACGGTGAACTGGCCGGGCTGCGGTTGGTGCCCGCCCAGCACCTCGTACTCCACTGTGAACGGGGATTCCGGGAATGGATGCAGCCCAACGTATTTGGGGTCGATCGTGTATGTATACGTACAGGGCCCGGCCGGATCGCAGTTCTGCGCGGTCACCACGACGCCGATCAGGAACTCCTTGTCGGTGGGTACCGACGGCGGCGGCGGGGTCGGGGGCCTGCGCTCCGGGGCGGCGACTTCCTGCTGGGAACCGCGGCTGCCGAAGATCATCATCGTCGCCACGCCGATACCGCTGACGAGTAGCCCGACGATCGCCAGTGCGGCGAGCAACTTCCGGAGGGTGGCGATCGGCATGCACAGCAGGGTATCGGGCCGGACTAGTCACCGACGCGGTTGCCGTCTTCATCCCAGTGCGCGGCGACCTTCTTGCTGGGCTGCACCCGCGGCGGTTCGCCCGGCATCTTCGGGGTGCCGACCACCCGAGCGTTGTACCGAACTGGGCTGATGCAGGTACATCCGTGGCGTTGTGCGTCTTGTTATCGGGCGAGTTCTCGCCCCACAGTCCGACGACGGAGGATGCAATGACCCCAACCCATCGCCGAGCACCGCTCGGTGACGTCACGCCCGACGCGCCGCCGGCGGCGCTCACCGTTGTCTGCCCGCTGTGCGAAGCCCAGCCCGGCCAGGCATGCCAGGACGCGGTCAAGGGGTGGGTCCGTAACGTCGACCCGCACCTGACCCGCATCGCCGCCGCTGTCGACCCGCAGGGAGCACGACACGGGGGAAAGACGCGATGACTACTCATAGCGACAATGTGACGACGTGGCGCGATCTTGCTGATGCGCTCACACCGGCTCAGGTGTCTTACCTCGAGCAGTGGGAGAGCCATCCCGAGGTCCCCCCCTTAGCTGACGGGGTGTCCGCTCCCCGGAAGACCACGCAGAGACCCTACTATTCTCGGCGCGCGAATACGTCAGCCAGAACGCTGCTGCGGCTTCTCTACGCCGACGTCGCGCCGCCGGCCGAAGACGGCACGTACTACCCATGGGAACACATCGGTGACGGCAGGTGGATCCGGTTCTTCACCGGCACGGAACGCGAAGTCGGCGAGACCACGGTGAGGATCACCGGAATGCAGTACGCAGACGGCACGATCATTCGGACCATAACCGGTCACTGCGAGGACGTCGACGCCGCGACCGCCCGCCTACTCGCTGCCGCGCTGATCGAGGCAGCTGACGAGCTGGAGCACCTGCAGTGACGATCTGGGCAACGATGATCGACGACTATCTCGACACCCTGCGGGCCGCAGGCCGCTCCGAGCGAACCATCGAGCTGCGAAACATCCAGCTCACCGCGATGGCGCGCGAACTCGGCGGCCGACCACAAGACGTCACGGGCGCCGATCTGATCCGCTGGCTCGCCCACCACACAGATTGGAAGATCGAAACCCGCCGCAGCAATCGCGCCGCAGCTCGGCTGTTCTTCCTGTGGGCATTCAAGGCCAAACGCATCCCCGCCCACATCGCAGACGACCTACCGACCGTCAAACCGAACCACGGACAACCCCGACCGCTGCCCGACGACGCCTGGCACACAGCACTAGCCGCCGCCGACGCCCGAACCACCCTGATCCTGCGCCTGGCCGCTGAGGCCGGGCTGCGCCGCGGTGAGATCGCCCAAGTCCGAACCCGAGACCTCATGGACGGGGCCGGCGGCTCGCAACTCCTCGTCCACGGCAAAGGCAGCAAGCAGCGGATCGTGCCGCTCAACGACTCACTGGCCAGCCTCATCCGCCAGGGACCGCCGGAGGGGACAGCCGCGACGGGCCGGCCGCGGCCAGGACCATCCGAGGACTACATGTTCCCGAACTACGAAGGCGGCCACGTCGCCCCCAAGTTCATCGGCCAGCTTGCCCAGCAAGCGCTTCCCCCGCCGTGGACACTCCATAGCGCCCGGCACCGCTTCGCAACGCGCGCCTACCGCGGCACCCGCAATCTACGAGCGGTGCAGCGGCTGCTCGGTCACGCCTCGATCGCAACGACTGAGCGGTACACCGCGGTCGACGACGACGAGATGAGAGCAGCGGCGATGGCGGCCGCGCTGGACGATGCGGGGACGGCCGCCGGAGTTTTCACGGTTGACCGTGAAAAGGGTCGGTGACATCCGTCTGGCGGTGTCCATCGAGCGGACCCCGCTACGAGAAAGGGGCAATCACGATTGATCAGTGAGGAGGTTGCTGACCACGGCCCCCGTGCGTCGCACCGCTTCGTCGTGACCCACTAGGAGTCTGCTGAATTAATCCGGCGTGGTGGCGGGGTTTGTGGCTGGGTTCTCGAGATGATTAATGGATGCAGGGGCATTCTGAGGATCAGCGTGAGCTGTTGGATGCGGAGTCGGTTGCCGGGC